>URTO01000045.1 GCA_900550745.1 uncultured Desulfovibrio sp.
GAAAGTTTTGGGAGGGAAGGGGTGGGTTTTGGGGAGGGGAAGGGAACCCTTTTCCAAAGGCTCTGTTAGAGTTTGTGGTTGTTTCATCTCCACAGTGCGGTGAAAATACAGCCTTTTTCTTCGGTTTTCCCCTTGGCGGGATCCACGGCTAAGGCATTTTGTCGGTTATCTCTTTGGAACTTCAAGGAAAAAAGCATCAACCATTTTCTATGACACAGCCTTCCCCAAAGGGTTCCCTTCCCCTCCCCAATCTCAAAAATCAAATTCTTTCCAATGGACTGGCGGCAACGCCGAGCACGGCTTCGGTGAACGCCTGACACGCCGCCTGACACGCCGCCTGATCCCCGGCAAGCCAGCCGCCGGAAAAGTTGGTCTCAGACGGCGGCGGGAAATGCTTCACCAGACGGACATCCGCAGCCTTCAGCGCCGCATCCAAGCCAAAGGTAGCCTCCAGCGGCGGCGCAATGAGCCATGCCAGCGCCGTGCCGACCGGAATCCCGGCCTGCCCCGCAACATACGTGCCGCAAGAGGAAACCAGATGCGACAAAAAGATCAGTTTCCCTTCCGGATCCGCCGTCAGGAACGAAACGCGGTTCTGGGCGTAATCCACGGCGATGCGCAGCCCCTCTTCGGCATCACCGGGCGTCTCCGCGGCAAGGATCCCTATGAATTCGCCGGAATAAGGCCCGGAGGCATGGGCCGCCCCGCCATAAAAGGAACTGGCGTAGACGACATCCACGGCGGCCTTTTTGGTCGCTTCGTCGATGGCTATGTAACTTACATCATCGCTGTCGGCGGTGAACATGGCGAGCGCACGGTGGCGCGGCTCAAGCCTGAGGGCCGCAGCCAACCCCGGATCGACCGAAGGGATAATCCGGCTGGCGAGCACTCGGACTGGAACGGGTTGCAACACTTTCATCGGCGTTCTCTTCTTGCGTCTTGTGTATCAAAAAGGCTGTGTTATAGAAAATGGTTGATGCTTTTTTCCTTGAAGCTCCAAAGGGATAACCGGCAAAGTGCCTTATCCGTAGCTCCCGCCAAGAGGAAAACTGGAGAAAAAGGCTGTATTTTCAATGTACTGTGGAGATGAAACAACCATAAATACAACAGAGCCATCAAAAAACCTATTTTATCAGCATATCACCGGTTCTTGCGGAATCCGCCGAGGCACGAATCCTCGCCGCAGCTTTCCCATGCAGGCTTCCGGCGTGACATTTAACCGGAAAAACCGGGATTAAGCGCCTTGTTCAGCGCTATGCCGCTGGCCTTGTGCCGCATCATCTGGCGTACAAGGTCAACGATAACCGCGGCGGCCTCCACAGGCGGCGTACCTTCGCGGTGGATGTTGGAAATGACCGAGCGATCCGACTCCAGCGTCGCCGCCGTGGGGCGGTACACGGCGTAACAGCTCATGCTTTCCGATTGCCCCAAACCGGGCCGCTCGCCCACGAGCATCAGCACCACGTCGCATCCCACCGCCTCACCAAGCCGATCCTCGGCCTTGACCCGCCCGTAACGCAGGAACAGCGGATCGCCCACCGTGAACCCGGCCTGCCTCAGGCCATTGGTCAGCGGGGGCACGATTTCATCCGCATTGGCAAGCACGGCGTCCGTGCTCAGGCCGTCGGACAGCACGATCAGCACCTGCGGAGCGGGCCGGTAATGCTCCCGCACCGTTTGCAGGGACGCCTCCGAGAGTACGCGCCCCAAATCCGGGCGCGTCAGATAGGTATCCTTGTCTTCCACCAACGTCTGAACCGCCAACATCCCGCGCCGGTGCAGCCATTCCTCCGGGACTTCACGGAAAACCGTTCCCTTAGACCGGGCATGATCCGCGAGGAAACGCAGGTAGGCCGTAGTTGAAGGCCGCGTTCCATACGCGCCGCCCCCAATCCGGGCCCCGGTACTTTGCATGAACTCCTGCAACACTTCGGGATTGTGCGGCTCTTTCACCCCGCAAGGCTTGCGGAAGGCGGGGCCGCCCAGATCCTCCAGCGATGCGCCCGTGTCGGCATCACCGGTTGCCGCCCAAAGTTCCGGCGCTGCCCCCAAACCGCCCGCGGCTCCATCCCCTACCGGGATTGTGGGAGCCATTCCATCATCAGCAGCGGAAGGCGCAGGGGATGCCTGTTTCGTTTTCAGGGCATCCAGCACGGACGCCACCAGCGCGCGAATTTCCTGTTCCTGCATGGCGTTCCCCTAAAAGAAAATGGAGGCATCCCCGGCGCGGGAGGTGAGACAGCCGTTTTCCATGATCCCGTGCCGTTCCAGCCACTGCTCGAACTCCGGCGCGGGCCGCAGGTTGAGCAACTGGCGCACGGTGGCGATGTCATGGAAAGAGTTGGTCTGGTAATTCAACATGATGTCGTCGCCCATCGGCAGGGAGATGATGAAGTTCACGCCCGCGGCCGCCAGCAGGATCATGAGGTTCTCGTTGGAGTTCTGGTCGGTGTCGGCATGGTTCGTATAGCAGCAGTCGCAGCCCATCGGCAGGCCGTGCAGCTTGCCCATGAAATGGTCTTCAAGCCCGGCCCGGATGATCTGCTGATGGTTGTACAGGTATTCCGGGCCGATGAACCCGACCACCGTATTGACCATGAACGGCTGGTAGCGGCGGGCCAGCCCGTAACAGCGGGCCTCCATCGTCACCTGATCACAGCCGTAGTGCGCGTCCGCCGACAGCGCGGAGCCCTGCCCCGTCTCGAAATACATGACGTTGGGGCCGGTGGCCTGACAGTAATGCCGCGCGAGATCATACGCCTCATCAAGCAGGCCGGTGGTCACGCCGAATTCGCGCAGTCCCTTTTCGCTGCCCGCGATGCTCTGGAAGATCATGCCCGCGTTGGCACCCTGCCGGATGGCTTCCATCTGCGTGGTGACGTGGGCCAGCACGCAGTTCTGGGTGGGGATCTGGTGGCGTTCGATGATCTCCCACAGGGCATTGAGCATGGCCTTGGTGTTCTCCACCGTATCCGTCACCGGATTGATGCCGATGACCGCATCCCCCGCGCCGTAAGACAGCCCCTCATACACCTGCGCCACGATGGACGGGATCTCATCCCGCGTGTCGTTGGGCTGAAGCCGTGAGGAGAAATGCCCCGGCAGCCCTACGGTATTGTTGGAACGCACGACCACGGGCATTTTCTTCGCCGCGAAAATGAGATCGGCGTTGGACATGATCTTGGATACGGCGGCGGCCATTTCCGAGGTGAGCCCCTTGCGGACGCGCTCAATGGCGGCGGAAGAGGTACGCCCGTCCAGCAGAAATTCCCGGAATTCCCCGACCGACCAGTTTTTGATGCTCTCGTAGACCGGCGTGTGCACGGCATCCTGAATGATGCGCGTCACGGCGTCGTCTTCATAAGGGACTACGGGATGCTCACGCAGGTCGCCAAGCGTCAGCTCGCTGAGCACCTGCTTGGCGGCGACGCGTTCCCGCATGGAGGAGGCGGCGACGCCCGCCAGCACATCGCCGGAGCGCAGCTCCCCCGCCTTGTTCAGCACGTCCCGAACCGAATCGAAGCGGTAGGTTTCGCCAAAAAGAGTCGTTTTCAGTTTCACGGTGCCCCTCAGACAGACAATCTCTCATACGAAAAAAGAAGCCTAGCCGCAGGAGGAATCGGCGTCAAGGCTACGGCATGTCAAACATTCCGCCTGACCGGATTCCATACCGTTTTTTCCTTTTCAGGACACGAAACCGTCACAAATTCGGGGTAGAAGATGCTTCATGGGCTTAAGCCCGCATGTTTCGCGCTGCGGCAAAAGGACGCCCCAGCCGTATCCGCGCAAGGATGCCGCATCCCATTTTCCCGGATCGGAAACGCCCTTTCCGGGAAAAAGAAAGTATGCCCGTGAGGGATTGACAACTCGCCGGGTTCGCAGTAGTTTTCAACTACGTATTCTTTTTCACATTAAACAATGCCTTTTTGAAGGATCAAACCATGTCTAACGCTTCTTCCCTTTCCTTTACCGCTTATCGCTGGTGGTGGCGCGTCATCGACGTGAGGGGGGGAGTGCGGCCTGTGTAAGGCCCGATCCGGCATTGCTGTATCCGTTCATACAGGCGCCATCCTCCCAAGGATGGCGCTTTTTTTGTACCCCAACCCCAAAAGGATCACCGACATGACAGCTTCCAAAACGCCCGCCGCCCCCGACGTCACCCTGCGCCAGAGCGCGCGGTGGCTCCCGGCGGATATGGACACCCCCATCAGCCTCTTCCTCGGTATGTGCCACGAACATCACGGCATTCTGCTGGAAAGCGCGGAGGTCGACGGGCGGTGGGGACGCTACAGCATTCTGGCCTGCGACTTCCTGCTTCAGGCCGCCTGCCGGGACGGGCTGCTGGCACTCGACACCAGCGACGACCGCCTGCGCCCCTTTGCCGCGCTCAACGGGATGCCCTTCACGGAAGGCCTGCGCGCGCTCATGCGCGGCCTGCACCTCGAAAGGCCCGAAGGCATCACGCTGCCGCCCATCACCCGCGCCCTGTACGGCTATTTCGGCTACGGCATGGCGAGCTTCTTCAACAAGAAGCTGGAAAACTGCCTGCCCCAAAAGGACGCCGACGCCAGCCTTGTCCTGCCGGGAACCGTGCTCGTGTTCGACCACCTGTACAACCGGCTGTGCCAGATCAGCCTCGGCGAACACCGGGACGTGAACGGCGCACGGACGCGGGAATGCGGCGCGGCCCTGCCCTTCATCGGCGAAGATGCCGTGACCGCCACGCCGGGACGGGAAGGTTACATGAATGCCGTGAACAAAATCAAACAGATGCTTCGTCAGGGCGAGGCCATTCAGGTCGTTCCCTCCTGCCGGTTCAGCACGCCGTTCGAGGGGGACGCCTTCACCCTGTACCGCCGGATGCGCCGCTGCAACGCCTCGCCTTATATGTTTTTCATGGATCTGCCGGGCATCACCCTGTTCGGTTCTTCCCCCGAAGTCATGATCCGGTGCGACGAAGGCAAGCTCCAGCTCTCCCCCATCGCCGGAACCCGCAAACGCGGGGCCGACGATCTCGAAGACGCCCGCCTCGCCGCCGAGCTGCAGGAAGATCCCAAGGAACGCGCCGAGCACGTCATGCTGGTGGATCTGGGCCGCAACGACCTCGGGCGCATCGCCCGCCCCGGCACGGTCAGCGTGGAGCGGCTCATGGAAGTGGAACGTTTCTCCCACGTCATGCACCTGACCTCGCGGATCACGGCCCGGCTCCAGCCGGATCTCGACGCGCTGGACGTGCTGGCGGCGACCTTCCCGGCGGGTACGGTCAGCGGCGCGCCCAAGGTCCGGGCCATGGAAATCATCGCGGAAACGGAACAGCTTCCGCGCGGCCCCTACGCGGGCTGCATCGGCTGGCTTGGGCTCGACGACGACAACGTCAGCCTTGATACCGGCATCACCATCCGCAGCATGTGGGTAAAGGACGGCAAACTCCATTGGCAGGCGGGCGGCGGCATCGTCTTTGATTCCGACCCCGCCGCCGAATGGAATGAAGTCTGCAACAAGTCAGCCATCATGCGTACCGTGCTCAACACCACCGGAGAAGACCATGTTCCTGCTCATCGATAACTACGACTCGTTCACCTACAACCTCGTGCAGGCTTTCTACGCGCTTGGGCAAGATCCCGTGGTCGTCAAGAACGACGATCCCCGGCTGCTCGAACTGGCGCAGGACCCGTCCCTGAACATGGTGTGCCTCTCCCCCGGCCCCGGCCATCCCAAGGACGCCGGATACTGCATGGAAGTCCTCCGCATCCTCGATCCCAAAGTCCCGGTGCTCGGCGTCTGCCTCGGCCATCAGGCCCTTGGCCTTGCCGCCGGAGCCGAAGTCGTGGTCGGGCCCTGCATCATGCACGGCAAGGCGTCCGAAATCGTGCATGACGGCTCAGGGCTTTTCTCCGGCATCCCGAACCCCATGCGCGTGGGGCGCTACCATTCGCTGGTCGTCCGTTCCGACGTGGACGAGGCGCACGCCAAATTCACGGTCACGGCGCACGGCCCCGAAGGTGAAATCATGGCCCTGCGCTATAAGGATCGCCCGTGGGTGGGCGTCCAGTTCCACCCGGAATCGATCCTGACACCGGACGGGCTGCGCCTGCTCGGCAATTTCCCCAAGGCGATCCTGCCCGCGGGCAATGACGCCAACGCCATCAACGCCATTCTGGATACCCTCGCCAACGGGCAGGATCTGACCGCCGACATGGCTTCCGCCGGATTCTCGGCGCTCATGGACGGCACCATGACCCCCTCCCAGGCGGGCAGCTTCCTCATGGGCCTGCGCATGAAGGGCGAAAGCCCGCTCGAAATGGCCCACGCCACCCGCGCAGCGCTGGCCCGGGCCGTGCGCGTGGACGGCATCGAAGGCTCCTATATTGAAGTCGTGGGCACCGGAGGCGACGGGCGCTCGTCCTTCAACTGCTCCACCGGCACGGCGCTCACGCTGGCGGGCATGGGCTATCAGGTGGTCAAGCACGGCAACCGCGCCGTATCCTCCAAATGCGGCAGCGCCGACGCGCTGGAAGGGCTCGGCGTCAATCTGGACGTCAACCCGGCCGAAGTGGGCAAAATCCTGCATGACCGGAACTTCGTGTTCCTGTTCGCGCAGAGGTTCCATCCCTGCTTCCGCAACATCGCGCCCATCCGCAACGAGCTCGGCATCCGCACCCTGTTCAACCTGCTCGGCCCCCTGATCAACCCGTCCCGCCCCACGCACATCCTGCTGGGCGTGGCCCGGCCCAATCTCGTGAAGCTCATGGCCGAAACGCTGGCCCAGTCTTCCGTACACCGGGCCGCCGTGGTCTGCGGGGCGGGCGGCTATGACGAAATAACCCCCATCGGCCCGAACGAAATGATCATCCTCGACAACGGCAAGCTCGAACCGCTCACCCTCGATCCGGCGGACTACGGCATCCCCGCGTGCACGCCCGAAGACCTCGCCGTGTCCAGCCGTGACGAAGCCGTCGCCGTCCTCCGCGAACTCCTCGCCGGGCGCGGCCCCGAAGCCATGCGCAACATGCTCGCCCTCAACGTCGGCATGAGCATCTACCTGCTGGAAGGCAAACTCCCGCTGGCGACCTGCATAGCGAAAGCCCGCGAAGCCCTCGCTTCCGGCGTGGGCGGGAGGGTGCTCCATGCTGCTTGAGAAATTCAAAACGGCGAAGCAGCCTGAAATACAGGCGCTCCGCCAGCTCGAATACATCAATATGCTGCCGCTTCCGCTTCGGATCGAGCGTCCGTCCTTTCTGGACGCCCTGCGCGCGCCAAACGGAAACCGGCCCCACGTCATCGCGGAGTTCAAGCGGGCGTCCCCTTCGCGGGGGGACATCCTGATGGATTTCCCGCCGGAAGAGGCGGCCAAACAGTACGCCGAAGCCGGGGCTTCCTGCCTCTCCGTGCTGACCGAGGAAACCTATTTCAAGGGCACAATCGGGTATCTCAAGCGCATGTCCGCGCCCGGGCTGCCCCTGCTGCGGAAGGACTTCATCTTTGATCCATTGCAGGTGGCGGCTACGGCGGCGACCCCGGCCTCGGCCCTGCTGCTCATCGTCCGCCTGACGCCCGACGCGGCCCTGCTTCGCTCCCTGCGCGAGCAGGCGGAAGCGCACGGCATCGACGCCGTGGTTGAGATCTTCGATGAGGCCGATCTCGCCCTTGCCCGCGAGTCCGGGGCACGGATCATTCAGGTGAACGCCCGGGATCTGGATACGCTGCAAGTGGATCGTTCCGCCTGCCTCCGTCTTGCGGAACGGTTCCATCAGGCCGGGGACAACGAAGCATGGATTGCGGCGAGCGGCATCTCCGTTTCGGATCATCTCCGTCAGGCCGCCGGCGTCGGCTATCAGGCCGTGCTTGTCGGGACCAGCCTCATGGACGGCGGCGCGCCCGGCGCGGCGTTGAGGGGGTTGTTGGAGGGGTACGACCGGGGGAAGGGAGGAGAAACTTTTCTGAAGAAAAGCTTTCTCCTCCCTTCCCCCAGACCCCCATCCCTCCTCTTCCAAAGACTTTTGTGTTTATCGAATCCCTGTTTGAGGAAGTACGGATTATCTGGGCTTTCAAGAGGGATTGGCGGGCAGGAGCGGGGGGATTGGGTCCTTCCGTCCCGTTTTCACCAATATTTTCCAGTGGAGCCACAGTGAACGACTTGATCATCAAAATCTGCGGGATGCGCGAACAGGCGGATCTGGACTGTGCCGCCGCGCTCGGAGTGAACCTCTGCGGGTTCATCTTCGCCCCGCAAAGCCCCCGCGCAGTGACGCCGGAACAGGCCGCCGCGCTGGACAGCGGGGATATGCTCCGCGTGGGCGTGTTCGTGACCGACGACATGCGTTTCATCGAGGAAACCGCCCGCGCCGCCCGTCTGGATCGTATCCAACTGCATGGGGATCAATCGATGGCCTGCGCAAATCGCCTGAGCCGCACGTTTGGGGCCGAACGTCTCATCAGGGTACTGTGGCCAGAGCGTTATCCCGATCTGGCGGCACTGGAAGAAAGCATGAACCGGCACGCGGCAACAGCCGGAATGTTCCTGCTTGACGCGGGGATGTCCGGGGGCGGCAGCGGGAAACGGATCGGCCCCGGACGGCTGCGCGGCCTGAATGCTCCCCGCCCTTGGCTGCTGGCCGGAGGGCTCACACCTGAAAACGTCAATGAAACCGTCGCGGCCTGTGCCCCTGACGGGGTGGATTTCAATTCCGGTCTCGAATCCGAACCCGGACGCAAGGACCCTTCACGTATGCGGGCCGCACTAGCGGCTCTGAGAGGATAGTCATGAAAAAAGGTTATTTTGGAGAATTCGGCGGGTGTTTCGTTCCCGAACTGCTCATGCCTCCGCTTCAGGAACTGGAACAGGCCATGCGGGACATCATGCCTTCCCCCACTTTCAAGGAGGAGCTGGACGACCTGCTCCGCAACTTCGCGGGACGGGAAACGCCCCTGACCTACTGCCCCACCCTGTCCAAACGGCTCGGCTTCTCCTTGTGGCTGAAACGCGAAGATCTGCTGCACACCGGCGCGCACAAGGTCAACAACACGCTCGGTCAGGCGCTGCTCGCCAAGCACATGGGCAAAACGGCGCTGGTCGCGGAAACCGGCGCGGGCCAGCACGGTGTGGCGACGGCCGCTGCCGCCGCCCGTCTGGGGCTTGAGTGCATCGTTTTCATGGGTGCCGAGGATGTGGAGCGCCAGTCCTCCAACGTGCGGCGCATGAAGCTGCTCGGCGCTGAAGTCCGGCCCGTCCGGAGCGGCACCCGGACGCTCAAGGACGCCATCAACGAGGCCCTGCGTTACTGGATCGCCGCGCAGGAGACCACGCACTACTGTTTCGGCACGGCGGCGGGCCCGCACCCCTTCCCCACGCTGGTTCGGGATCTTCAGAGCGTCATCGGACGCGAAACCCGTGCCCAGATGCTGGAGAAAACCGGGCGTCTTCCCGATGCGGTCGTTGCGGCCGTGGGCGGCGGCTCCAATGCCATCGGCATGTTCCATCCGTTCGTGGGTGACGCATCCGTACGCATCATCGGCGTTGAGGCGGCCGGCACCGGCGAGCCGGGATGCTACAATTCCGCGCCGATCAACCTCGGCACGCCCGGCGTCCTGCACGGACAGATGACCATGCTCCTCCAGACCAAGGACGGGCAGATCGAGCCTTCGCATTCCGTTTCCGCCGGGCTCGACTATCCCGGCGTCGGCCCGGAGCACGCCTATCTGAACGCCATCGGGCGCGTCCACTACGGGCTCGCCAACGATGCCGAGGCGCTCGACGCCTTCCAGACCCTCTGCCGCACCGAAGGCATCCTTCCCGCGCTGGAATCCTCGCACGCGCTGGCATGGGTACTTCAGCACCACGAAGAACTCCCCGCAGGGGGGCATGTCGTCGTCAACCTCTCCGCTCAGCGAAATAGCCAGTGGCCAGCGGAACTCGGAAGGATTATA
>URTO01000046.1 GCA_900550745.1 uncultured Desulfovibrio sp.
TTTGAAAAAAATCATCACAAAGGCAAATGCCTCTCCACCCGCCGATACTTGACCGTCGGGCTTCGGGTTCCCCCTCATCGAATCTCGGCGGTTGTGGCAACGTGCGAGGGATGCTACTCCCCAAATACAGGAGGTGCGCTATGAAAAACTGGACCCCTTCCGCCTTGCTCCACGCTTCAGGAATGTATTGGGAAAGCTGCGCTATCCACGCCGCCGTGCATCTGGACGTATTCACCCCGCTGGCCAACGGGCCGCTGACTGTGGCGGAACTCGCCGACCGGACAGGGTGCGCCCCCCAAAGCCTCGGCCGCCTTATAACCGCCCTGTGCGGCATGGGCCTGCTGAGCCGCCAAGGTGAAACCTGCGAACTGCCGCCCTTTTCGCGGGATCACCTGTGCCGCGGCAACCCCGGCTATATCGGGCATATTGTGGAACACCACCGCCACCTTATGCCCGGCTGGGCCAAACTGGACGAGGCCGTCCGCGAAAACAGGCCGATCCGCCGCCGCTCTTCCGTCGAGGCCGAGGATGCGGGCGAGCGGGAAAGTTTCCTCATGGGGATGTACAATATCGCCAACGCTCAGGCGGAACGCAGCGTTCCGCACATCGACCTTTCCGGCCGTTCCCACCTGCTTGATCTCGGCGGCGCGACCGGGGCCTATGCCATCCACTTCTGCCGCCGCAACCCCGGCTTGAGCGCCACGGTTTTCGATCTCCCCACAACACGCCCCTTTGCGGAACGCGTCATCGCCGATTCAGGCATGGCCGATCGCATCGTTTTCACGGGCGGGGACTTTACCACCGAAGACCTTCCCGGCGGGTTCGATGTAGCTTGGCTCTCCCAGATCCTGCACGGCGCGGGCTTTGACGAGTCCGCCAACATTGTACGGAAAGCCGCGCAGTCGCTCGTTCCGGGCGGCCTTCTGCTCATTCAGGAATTCATCCTCGACGACAACCGCAGCGGGCCGCAGCACCCGGCGCTGTTTGATCTCAACATGCTTGTCGGGACGCCTGACGGGCAGTCCTACACAAGGCAGGAGCTTGCCGGATTCATGCGCAACGCGGGGCTTGAGGACATCCGCCGCCTCCCGCTGGATCTTCCGCAGGGGTGCGGCATCATGGCCGGGACGGTGCCTGTGGGCGTATAAATTGAAAATGTGGGGGAGGAAGCCTTTTGAAAAAGGCCCCCTCCCCCACGCCCCACCCGCGAAAACTTCGACTGGCGGGGAGGTTGCACGAAGGGAGTTCCGTTGCATCAAAGAAAAAAGGAAGCCGCCGCTTCCTTTTCCGTCCGATAACAATATGAATTGCCGGGATAGGGTTCCCGATCAGCTTTACTGGCGAAAAGCCGTTTTTTCTTCAACCAACCGTGCAACCATCCGGTAAAAAGCCTCCGCCGACTCCTCCAGCGGGCCGGAGTTGTCGATACGGCGTACCCCGTTGGGATATTCGGCAGGCATCGAAGCACGGGCGATGCGCTCTTCAATATCCGCGCCCTGTTCCCGGCCCCGCGCCAGCAGACGCGCCCGAAGTACGGCAGCGTCCACTTCCACGAGCACGGGGACAAGGCTGGGGAAACGGCGGATCGCTTCGGGCAGGTATCCCCGTGAACCGTTCATGAGCACCACGTGCCCGTGAGCAAGCGTGATTTCGATGCCTTTCCCGATGCCGTACCGGAGGCCGTGGCTTTGCCAGTCCATCACGAACTCCCCGGACGCCGCCATAGCCGCGAACCGTTCCGGGGAAACGGCGATATGGCGTTCGCCCCTAGCAGAGAGAGGCCGCGTGATGTATCGCCGGGCGAAGGCCACCGGGAGCCCCTGCAAACGGGGACGCAAGGCTTGCAGCAGGCTGTCCTTGCCCGAACCCGAAGCGCCCATGACGTAAACAAGCTGGCCCTGCCGCATCAGAAAACCTCCGTGCCTTCCCGCCAGACATTCCGAACCACGGGCTGCCCCTCAACCATGCCCACACGCACAAGATCCGCCCGCCGCCCCACTTCGAGGCTGCCGCGATCCGTGAGGCCCACGGCTTCGGCGGGATTGGCGGTCACGAGCCCCACCGCAGCCGGGAGGGACATATACCCGCCCTCGCTCAAAGCAAAAGCCGCTTCAAGAAGGCTGACGGGCACATAGTCCGAGGAAAGGCTCCCCAGATACCCGGCCTGTGCGATCTCCAGCGCGGAAATGTTCCCCGAATGCGAGCCGCCGCGCACCACGTTGGGCGCTCCCATGAGCACGAGCATACCGTTTTCGGAGGCATGGCGCGCCGCCTCCATCGTGGTGGGGAATTCGCTGATGGCGATGCCGTTATCGAGGGCTTCTTCGACGTGTTCCACAAGCGTGTCGTCGTGGCTCGCCATCGGCAGGCCGCGTTCCCTGCAGAAAGCCATAACGGACGCGGCATTGTCCTCCGCGCAGCCGTCGCGCGCGGTCTGAAGGCGCTCGACGACCTGCTCGAATTCCTCATCCGTCCACGAGGCGATGTTGCTGTAATAGGTGCGGTAGGAAGAGGTATCGCGCCACTGCCGCTGGCCCGGCGTGTGATCCATGAGCGAAACGAGGCTGAGCGCGGGCGTATCGGACAGCGGGAAGAAAAGATCCTGCATCCGGGGGTCGGCCACTTCACAGCGCAGGTGCAGCAGGTGCTCAGACCGGAGTTTCCCGGTGGAGCGACAACTGTTCAGCGCGCCCACGGCCTTGCCGAGCATGGCGATACGGCCTTTGTCGTGGTACTCGCCCACGGAAAGGGCATCGAAGACGGTCGTGATCCCGGACGCGATGATCTGGGCGTCGTGGGCGAAAAAGGCGGGCACGCCCTGAGGCCAGAGCACTTTGGGGCGCGGGATGAAATGCTTTTCAAGGTTGTCGGTGTGGAGCTCCACAAGGCCGGGCATCAAGTAGTCGCCTTCCAGATCGATGCGTTCCGCGAGCGAACTCGCGCCGTTGTCGAGAGAAACGATGCGCCCGTCGCGGACGACGAGAGTGCCCTCCACGACCGCATCGGGCGTGATCAGCTTGGCGTTGGTGAATACGGTTTCGTTCATGGCTGTATGCTCTTGATGAAAAAGGTTACGGGCGTCTGACGGGAATGGTGCGGTCGGCCACGGCTTCGCGGGCCACGTCATCGTGGAAAATGCCCACGATGGCGGCCCCGTCCCCGCGCGCCTCGCGGATCAGGTCGATGACCACCTGCCGGTTCGCGCCGTCCAGCGAGGCCGTGGGCTCGTCGAGCAGAAGGATGGGGGACGGGCGGATGAAACCGCGCGCGATGTTCACCCGCTGCTGCTCGCCGCCGGAAAACGTGGCGGGCGCGATGTGCCACAGGCGTTCGGGCAGGTTCAGCCGGGAAAGCAGCCCTTCGGCGCGGCGGCGGGCGGCGGCCTGCCCTTCGCCCGCCTCAAGCAGGGGTTCCGCGACCAGATCCAGCGTGCTCACGCGGGGGATGACCCGCAGGAACTGGCTGACGTAGCTGATGCAGCCCCGCCGCAGCCGGATGACGGTTCGGGGATCGGCGCTGGTGATGTCCACATCCTCCCCGCCGCAGCGAACCCGGATGGAGCCGCCCGTGGGGAGGTAGTTGCCGTAGAGGGCGCGCAGGAGCGTGGACTTGCCCGCGCCGGACGGCCCGTGCAGGGCGACGCACTCGCCAGCGTCCACGGAAAAGCTGATCCCGGAAAGGGCCTCGATCGCCACCCCGCCCTGCTGGTGCAGCACGAAGGTCTTGCTCAGGTTTCGGACTTCAATGATGGGAGTGTTCATGGCTTACCCTTGCAGGATGGAAGAGACGAGGAGTTGCGTGTAGGCGTGATGCGGATCGTCGAGCACCTGATCGGTGAGCCCCGTTTCCACGACCTCCCCCCGGTACATGACCATGAGCCGGTGCGAGAGCAGGCGGGCCACGGCGAGATCGTGGGTGACGAGGATGACCGCCAGATCCATGTCCAGCACAAGATGGCGCAGAAGGTCGAGCAGACGGGCCTGCACGGACACGTCGAGGCCGCCGGTGGGCTCGTCCATGAACACCAGACGCGGCGACGTGACGAGGTTCCGGGCGATTTGCAGGCGCTGCTGCATTCCCCCGGAATAGAGGGCGGGCTTGTCGTCGATGCGCCCGGCGTCGATCTCCACGCGCTCCAGCCATTGCAGGGCCCTGCCGCGCAGCGTGCCGTAATGTCGCGCGCCTTCGGCCATCAGCCGTTCGCCGATGTTCGCCCCGGCGCTGACCTGCATACGCAGGCCGTCCGAGGGGCGCTGGTGCACGAATCCCAGTTCGGAGCGCAGAAGGCGGCGCTTTTCGCCTTCCGGCAATGCATGGATATTCCGCTCACGCCCGGCGGCGTCACGGTAGGCAATCGTCCCGGAGGTCGGTTCCATGCGCCCCGAAAGCATGTTCAGGAGCGTGCTTTTGCCCGACCCGGATTCGCCCACGATGCCGAGCACTTCACCGGGCCAGAGGTCGAAGGAGACGTCACGGCAGCCGATGTGCTCCCCGTAACGGCGGGTCAGGTTCCTGGCCGACAGGATGGGGGCGGCGTTCCAGTCTTTCATTGCGCGCCTCCCTGCCCGTCCCGCAAGGCGGCGCGGCGGGCGCAACAGTCGGTATCGGAACATACGAACATGCGGTTCCCCTGATCGTCGAGGATGACTTCGTCCAGATAGGTGTCCGTGGAGCCGCAGATGGCGCAGGCCTCGTCCCACGACTGCACGGTAAAGGGGTAATCCTCGAAATCGAGGCTTTCCACGTCGGTATACGGCGGAATGGCGTACAGCCGCTTTTCGCGCCCAGCCCCGAAGAGCTGCAGCGCCGGGCACTGGTGCATCTTGGGGTTGTCGAAACGCGGGATGGGCGAGGGGCTCATGATGTACCGGCCGGCCACGCGCACGGGGTAATCGAAGCCCGTGGCGATGGTCCCGTGATGTACGATGTCCTCGTACAGCTTGACGTTCATGATCCCGTATTCCTCCAGCGCGTGGAGGGTGCGGGTTTCCTGTTCGCTCGGTTCAAGCCAGCGCAGCGGCTCCGGCAGCGGCACCTGATACACCATGATCTGCGACTCGGTGAGCGGCTGTTCGGGGATGCGGTGGCGGGTCTGGATGATGGTGGCCTCGTCCGTATGGGTCGTGGTGGCGACGCCGGTGGTCTTACGGAAGAAATCCCGGATGGACACGGCGTTGGTGGTGTCGTCGGAACCCTGATCGATGACCTTGAGCACATCGTCCCTGCCGAGGATGCTCGCGGTAATCTGAATCCCGCCGGTCCCCCACCCGCAGGGCATGGGCATCTCGCGGCTGGCGAACGGCACCTGATAGCCGGGGATGGCCACGGCCTTGAGGAGCCCCCGCCGGATCATGCGTTTGGTCGTTTCGTCAAGATAGGCGAACGCATAGCCCTCAAGCGGCGCGCTCGCGCAAACGTCGGTCTGTGACATCTAGATATCCTTGTCGTTCTGCCGCTTGGCGCGCAAGCCGCGGATAAGGGAAAGATCGGCCTGAAAGTCCACGTAGTGCGGCAGCTTGATGTGCTGGACAAAGCCCGAGGCGTCCACGTTGTCGCCGTGCAGGAGCACGAATTCGGGGTTCTGCGCCGGGCCGACGACGGGTTCATCCAGTTCCTTGGCGCGGAGGGCGCGATCCGTGATGGACATGGACAGCGCCTTGCGCTCGTTGTTGCCGAAAACCAGCCCGTAGCCCCGCGTGAAGCACGGCGGGCGGGCCGTCCCGGTATAGCGGCTCACGGTTTCGCATTCGGTCAGCTCGATTTCGCCGATAACGACATCGAAGCCGAGCTCTTCGGAGAAAAAGGACACTTCCACCCATCCCCGGCGCAGTTCTCCGGTGAAGGGATGCACAGCGCCGAAGCCGCGCTGCGTGGAGTAGGCCATGCCGAGCAGAAACCCTTCGTCGGCGCGGGCCAGCGCCTGAAGGCGCACGCCGCGATCCGCCGGGTCATCGGCGGGCAGTTCCAGAGGCTGGCGGGTGATGTCGCGGCAGGCACCGTCCTCCGACGGCGCGGGCCGTTCGAGCAGCCCTTCCGCAACCAGCGCGTCGAGCGCACGCGGCAGCGGCCCGCCGAGCGGGGAATCCGCATCGGTTTCTACTGGAAGAGGGGAAGGTTCGGCGGCTCCGGCTTCAGCGCGGGAGAGGCTGCGATCCAGCAGGCGGTGCGTATAGTCGAACGTCGCACCAAGGATCTGCCCGCCGGGGAGATCCTTCCATGTGGCGGAAATGCGCCGCAGCACGCGCATGGCTGACGTATCCACGGCAAGCGAACTGCCGAACCGGGGAAGCGTAGTCCGGTAGGCGCGGACGAGGAACACGGCTTCCACCAAATCGCCCTGCGCCTGCTTGATGGCCAGCGCGGCAAGATCCCGGTCGTACAGCGAGCCTTCGGCCATGACCCGATCCACGGCAAGCCGCAACTGCCCGATCAACTGTTCGATCCCCAGAGCGGGGACGGAGGGGTCTCCCCGCCCTTCCCGGCGGAGGAGTTCGTGGGCGGCGGAAATGGCCTTTTCCCCGCCTTTGACCGCTACATACATGACGCACTCTCCTGAGGCAGACGTTCAAGGCGCGTGGTGCGCGGCAGACCGGCCACGCCGTCGGCGCCGCACAGCAGCATGTCCACGCCGAGCGGGAAGCCCGACGTATTCTCGCGCCACCGCTCCGCAAAATCTTCGGGCAACGTGCAGGTAAAGGCAGTTTCTCCGCAGATGCCGGGGCCGGAAGCCCGGAAACGGGTTCCCGCATCAAAGGCCAGACCGGCAAGCAGGACGGTTGCGGAACGGTCGGGATAGGCGGGAACGCCCTGCGCGAAAGCGGACAGGGGCGGCAGTTCGGCAACGTCCGCCACCAGCACGAAGGCCGCCTTGTCCGCCTCTTCGACGATCGGACAGCCGCAGTGGAAACGGAGCCACGTTGTCGTTCCATCCTTCCGCAGGCCCGGAGAGAGCCAGAGCGGGGATTCGCCGTCGCACAGGGTCAAGGCAAGATCCGCCAGCACGGGCGAAAGGCCGTCCGGCACGGACTGGGGGAATACGGGCAGGCGGCAAAGCCGCGCGGGACGGGACATGGCGTCGAGCACAACGCGGAACACCCGCTGCATATCGAATACGGGCTGAGAAAAGGCCGGCATCAATCTTCTCCTCGGACAAGCGTAAAGAAATCAACACGGGTAGGCTCGACGGCGGCGGCATCCTCCCGCACCCGGCGGGTGCGTTCCGCTTCCAGCGCTGGGAGCAGTTCCCGATCAAGGGCTTCCGCATAGCCATCCCTCTGCCAGAGAGCATCGTACAGGGCGGCAAGTTCGGCGCGGCGGGCGTCCTCGCCGAGAATCCACGCGTACCCGAGACAGCCTTCCTTCAATGAGACCACGCAGCGCGTCGCAAGCGCTTCGCCCACATTGAAGGCGTCGCCGGTGTTGCCCACGCGGCCCCGGATCATGACCAGCCCGGTTTCCGGCCCGCGGACTATTTCGTAATCCGGCGGCGTAACGGCGGAGAGCCCCGCTTCGAGACGCTCCACGGATGCGAGGGCCAGCAGCCGCATCCTTTTTTGTCGAATGGTGTGAGACATCATGCTTTTTCCCGTGCAGTCTGTACGTTGGCGAACGGAAGCCGCGCCACGGCGGAAAAGGGCCGATTGCGGTTTTCCTGTTTGAAAAGGGTCAGGGCATCGATACGGAGCGGGGAGTCCAGCACGCCCTCCAGCGCCTTGCGCAGGCCCGCGCCCACAAGCGCACGCAATCCCGCGTCGGCAATGCCGTCGGTCAGCGTGATGTGGAACTGGAATGAATCAAGGACGCGGTGGTAGCCCCACATATACAGGTTGCTGCGTTCCTCAAGGGACAGATGGCCGCGCCGGGCCACATCCTCGGTTTTCAGGGGAGCCCGGAAGGCATCCAGATCCATCACGCAGGCGCGCTCCAGAAAGGACAGCAGAGAGCACTTCGTTGAGGGAACGAGCGCGTAAAAGCCTTTTTCCTCCTTGCCCAGATAGGCGAGGGACAGGGACGGAATTTCAAAGGGAAGGAAGCGGGCCGCCACTTCACCCGTGGAACGCAGCAACTGGCTGTCCATCCCAGGATGGCGGAGTTCAAAAGGCGCCTTGAGCGTCGCGTGCAACCCGTAATGGGCGGGAACGCGGGTGACCGCCTTCCAGAAAACGGGGTCCACACCCGGAGGCGTCGCCTGCGGCACACTCAGGCCCCCAAGGGCATCACGGCCCAGCAGCGGGGTCACCACCTGATACAGGGCGTCGGCCACGGAAGGCGCGTAGTACACGGCATAGCGGGCAGGCATTACAGCACCCTCTTCCGCAGCTGCTGTGAGAGCATGTCGAAGACGACCACGACCAGCACGATGAGGGCCATGACGGCGCACGTCTGCTCGAAAGCGAAGCTGCGGATCAATTCCCACAGCACCATGCCGATGCCGCCCGCGCCGACCATGCCCACGACGGTGGCGGAACGCACGTTGGACTCGAAGCGGTACAGCGAATAGGAAATCCACAGAGGGAAAACCTGCGGGATAACGCCGTATATGACTTCCTCAAGGAAGGAGGCCCCCGTGGAGCGTACGCCTTCGACCGGGCTCGGCTCGATGGCTTCCACGGCCTCGGAGAACAGCTTGGCGAGGACGCCCGTGGTGTGTACCCACAGGGCCAGCACGCCCGCGAAGGGGCCAAGGCCCACGGCGACCACGAACAGCATGGCGAACACCATTTCATTGATGGCGCGGGCGGCGTCCATGAGGCGGCGCACGGGATGGTAGACCCACCACGGCACGATGTTGTCGGAAGACAGGATGCCGAGCGGCACGGCGCAGACCACGGCGAGCAGCGTGCCCCAGATGGCGACTTGCAGGGTGACGACCATTTCCGTGGCGTACAGCCGCCAGTCCGTGAAGTCGGGCGGGAAGAAATCCTTGATCAGCGTGAGGATGTTGCCCGACTCGGTAATCAGGGTCATGGGGCGCATTTCCGCCCCCCGCCACGACCAGACGAGAAACGCCAGCGCGACGGCCCAACCCGCGAGGCGCAGCGGTTCCATAGGACGCTTGCGCGAAGGGGACAGAACAAATTCTGAACTCATGGCAATCCTTTCGGAAAACCGGCGGTACGCCCGCCGGGAAAGACGGCGCGGAAACCTCCGCGCCGCCGAAGCGTATTACAGGGACAGCTTGTCGAGGGCTTCGTCAATCTTCTTGATGCGCTCGGCCTTTTCCGCCGCAGGCATCTCGGCGTTGGCCTCCAGCTTGCTCTTTTCGCGGAACAGTTCGAGCTGGCGGAGAGGAACGAGCTGGGCGTTGGTCGAAGGCTTGAACGGCCCCCACTGGAGTTTTTCGAGGATGGCCTTGGCGTGGGCCACATCACCCTTCACGCCGTACCCGAAGATGAAATCGGCGATCTTCTTTTTCGTGCTTTCGGGAAGGCTGTTGCGCCATACCAGCGGATCGCTCGGAATGAGCGGCGAGCGCCAGATTTCGCGGATCTGCGCGGCCTTTTCAGGGTGGGCGATTTCGAGACGGCCGATGGCTTCGTTGTTGCAGGTCGCCACGTCCACCTGCCTGTTGGCGACGGCGAGCGCGTTGGATTCATGGTTGGCGGCAACCACGTTCTTGAAAATTTTCTTCGGGTCGGCGTTGTTCTTGGCGAACACGTAGTAGCCGGGCACAAGGAACCCGGAGGTTGAGTTTGGATCGCCGTTGCTGAAACGAAGCCCAGCCGCGTTCTTGAGCACGTCGTCCACGCTCTTGAGCGGGCTCTCCTTGTTCACCACAAGCAGGGAGTAGTAGCCGTCCGTACCGTCCGCCGCCGTGGTCTGGGCGAAAACGGAACCCTCGGAAAGCGAACATGACTTCTTCGTTATCGGACATACGTCGACTTCCGTCAGCCTTGCCACCGGACTTGC
>URTO01000047.1 GCA_900550745.1 uncultured Desulfovibrio sp.
CGGACAGCGGGCGGCCTCAACTCCGGCTCCTCCGGCCCCATCCCCCTCAACAGGGAAAAACGGCAACAGGGATTCGATAAACACGAAAATCTTTGAAGGGGAAAGGAGGGGGTTTGGGGGAGGGAAGGGGAAACTTTCTCTAGAAAGTTTCCCCTTCCCTCCCCCAACAACGCCTACCCCCCTACTGCTTCCTTCTCCTCAACGGCTTGGAATACGCGTGCTCGGCGCTGTGGCCGAACTCCTGCAAGCGGCGATCGACGAGATCGTAAAGGGAACCACGGGTGAACCCGCCGTTCTTGAGGGGCTTCCCGGCGGGGATGCCGGTCAGAAGCTCAAGCGCCTCGGTGATGTGCTCCACCGGATAGATGCCGAACTTGCCCGCATCCACAGCTTCACGGATGCGCGGCGAAAGCATCAGATGATCCACGTTGTCGCGGGGGACGATGACGCCCTGCTCGCCCGTGAGCCCACGGCGGGAGCAGATGCCGAAAAAGCCTTCGATCTTGCGGGATACGCCGCCGACCGCCATAATCTGCCCGGACTGGCTCACCGCGCCGGTGATGGCGAGGGACAGCTTGAGCGGCACTTCCGAAAGCGCCGACAGCAATGCCGCCAGCTCCGCGCCGGAGGCGGAATCGCCTTCGATGCCGCCGTAATTCTGCTCGAAACACAGGCTCCCGGTCATCACAAGCGGCTTGTTGCGGGCGAACTGATCCACAAGATAGCTCTTGAGGATAAGCATGGCCTTGGTGTGGATGGGGCCGCCGAGCTCGGCCTCGCGCTCAAGGTCGATGATGCCGCCGTGCCCGACGCCTACGGTGCAGGAAATCTGATGCGGCAGGCCGAACTCGAAATCCCCGTACCACGACACCGACAGGCCGTTGACCCGCCCGACGGCGGAACCCGACGTCCGTACCTTGATGAGCTCGCGGTCGTACTCTTCCATATAGAGCTCTTCCACGAGGTTCGCACGGTACATGCGGGCTTCGAGCGCCTCTTCCAGATGCTCGGCCTCCACCAGCGCGGACTGCTTCATGGAAGCCATCGCGGAGGCTTCGATCATCACATCGCGCATGAGCGGGAACTTGAGCGACAGCTTGCGCTGATCCTCGGCCACGCGGGAGCTGAAATCCACAAGCCCAGCCAGCGCGGTGCGGCTGAACGGCAGGAGGCGCGTCTCGTCGATGATCCCGGCGATGCGGATGAGCCACGAACGGATGTCGGCGGCGGTGCGCTCCACCGTCTCGGTCATGTGCGCCTTGATCTTGAACAGCTTCGCGAAGCGGTCGTCGTTGGTCAGCAGGGCTTCGTACAGTTCCTCGTTGCCGATGAGCACGACCTTGAGGTTCAGGGGAACCGGCTGCGGCTCGATGCCCTTGGTGCGGACAGCGCCGTCCGGCACGTCGCCCGCTTCCTCAAGCCGCGCGGAACCGGCGCGCAGGGCGCGGAGAAGCCCTTCCCATGCGCCGGGATGTTGGAGGATGTCCTCAAGGTGCAGGACAAGGAAACCGCCGTTGGCCCGGTGCAGGGATCCGGCCTTGATCAGCGTGAAGTCCGTAACCAGCGCGCCCATTTCCGACTCGCGCTCCACGCAGCCGAGCAGGTTGGCGGTGGTGGGGTGGTCTTCGATGATCAGGGGCGCGCCCTTATTCCCGCTGTTGTCCACAAACACGTTCACGTCATAAAGGTACGTGTCCGTCTCCGGATGCTGCGCATCGCCGGACAACGCGGCGCTCAGGGCCTGCGGGGGCTGCGTTTCGCGGGGCAGGAAACTTTCCGGGTGATCCAGAATATCCTGACGCAGGGCCTCGAAATACTTTTTCAAGGCGGAATCCGGCTCGCCGTCCGGCCCGGCGCAGTTCTTCAGGATGCGCTCCACGGCGGGGGCCAGCACGGCGGACAGCACAGAGCCGATCACTTCCCGCTCCAATGTCCTCTCGTCCGAACGGAAGGACTGCTCGGCGGAATTCAGCTTGCGCACCATGCCGGACATGGCCCGCAGGAGGGTATCGCCCTTCTGTTTGAGCCCCTGACGCAACGTGGGATCGAGATGCTCGTACTCGTCTTCGCTCAGGCGCTTGCCTTCCACCAGAGGATACAGGGTCAGGCTGCCCTGATCGTCCATATCGAGGTTGAAGCCCTGTTTCCCGGCGGTCTTGTCCATCTGCTTGATCAGCCCGGAACGCACGGCCTGAAAGCGATCCTGCAATTCGGAGCGTTTCTTGACGTAGCTCTCGTTTTCCAGACGGACGGGCAGTTCCTTGCGGATGTCCGCCAACGCCTGCGAGAGGATGGAACGCAGCTTCCTGCCCTGCCCCGCGGGGACGGACAACAGCAGCGGGTGATCCGCGTCATCAAAATTGTTGACGTAAAGCAGATCCGGCGGCGTCTGGGCCTTGCGGATGCGGGGTTCGAGAAACTCCCGGAGCATGTAGGTACGCCCAAGGTTCGACTCGCCGGAAAGATAGACATTGTACCCTGCCGTATGGATGTGCAGCGCCAGCTCCAACGCTTTGAGGGCACGGGGCTGCGGGGCCACCTTGCGGTGCCCGTTGCGCGGGATGGCGTCGCTCGTTTCCCAAGGGATGCGATCCGGGGGCAGGCTCGAACAGAGGCGCTGGCCGGGCAGAGACTTTATTTTACTCATACTCTTCCTATATGGATTCAAAAGGCCACAGGGAGGGGAGAGAAAACCTTTCCGGAGAAAGGCCGTCCCCTTCCCTCCCCATCCCCTTCCAAAGGCTTTCGCCGTGAAAAGAGCGCGGCACCTCCCAAAAGGCATCGGCTTTCCTTGCGGCGCAGGCCGGGAACCCCAAACGGGAGGGCCGCAGCCGGGACAGCCCGGCGGCGGGAAACTTACTGCGCGTACACCCGGGCGAGGATCTCGGCCCCGCCGTCCCCAGCGAGGGATCGGGCCAAAGCGAGGCCCACGGCGCGGGCTTCATCGGCGCGGCCCGTCACCTTGCGGCGGATGATCACCGAACCGTCCACTTCGCCGACCAGACCTTCCAGTTCAAAGGTGTCGCCGTCGAGCATTTCCGCGTGCCCGGCAATGGGAACCTGACAGCCGCCGTCAAGCCCGGCGAGCAGGCCGCGTTCGGCCTCCACGCAGATGCGGGTGGGACGGTGCTCCATGAAGGCCAGCATTTCAGCGAGATCCTTGCGATCCTCACGGAATTCGATGCCGAGCGCGCCCTGCCCCACGGCGGGGATGAACGCGGGCGGGGCGAGCGGGCGCTCCTTGGGCACGGACAGGCCGAGGCGCTTCATGCCCGCCGTCGCCATGATGATGGCGGCGAACTGCCCCTCCGTCAGCTTGCGGAGCCGCGTATCCACGTTCCCGCGCAGGGAAACGACTTCAAGATCCGGCCTCTGGGCCAATACCTGCGCCTGGCGGCGGAGGCTGCTCGTGCCGACCACGGCCCCGGCGGGCAGGCTTTCCAGCGAATCGTAATCCACCGAAAGGAACAAATCCGTGGGGTCCTCGCGTTCCGGCACGATGCCGAGGATGAGGCCCTCAGGGAGCTCCATGGGAACGTCCTTCATGCTGTGTACGGCGATGTCCGCCGCGCCGGAAAGGAGCGCCTCCTCAATTTCCTTTACGAACAGCCCCTTGCCGCCGACCTTGGCCAGCGGCACGTCAAGGATGATGTCGCCCTTGGTCTTGATGATGTTCAGTTCCACCGCAAGGCCGGGATGCGCGGCTTCGAGGCTGTCCTTCACATGGTTCGCCTGCCAGAGGGCCAGACGGCTGCCACGGGTGGCGATAACGAGTTTTTCCATAACGATCCTTGGCTGGTGGATACGGTGCCTTTTTGAGGGACGCCGCCGTACCGGAGCCGCCCCCTCACACATATCCGGGAAAGGGAAACCCGGAGAAGGGCCGCCTTTCGGAAAGCCCCTCCCCGGCTTTGGGGAATTTAGTGGCAGCTCGCGCAGTTGCCGCCGGAGCAGCCGGCGCATCCGCCCCCGGAAGACGGCGCGGAGGGAGCACCGAAATCGCCGAGGCTTCCGCCTTCGCAGTGGCGGCACGGCTTGGAGATGAGCTTTTCCGTGGCTTCGGCGCGGCAGGCCGGGCACACCGGGGTTTCGTCGCCGAAAACAAGTTCTTCAAATTCATGGCCGCAACGGGTGCAGCGGTATTCAAACATGGGCATAACGCTTCTCCTGTAAACGTATTCAGTCAAGCATAGGCTTGATGGCCATCACATTTTCAAAAAGGTAGTAGTCCGTCAGCGCGCAGAGCATATGCCCGATGGCGGCGTGCGTCTCCTGCACGAGCGGCGTGGACGGATGCCCCACCGCAAGGAGGATGTCGCACAGCGGGGCCATGCGCCCCCCCCCGTCCCCGGTCAGGCCGATGGTGAACAGGCCCTGCTTGCGGGCCGCCTGCAGCGCGCCGATGACGTTGGAGCTGTTGCCTGAGGTGGAAATGCCGACGAACACGTCGCCGGGCCGCCCAAGCGCCTGCACCTGCTTGGTGAAGACGAGATCGTAGCCGAAATCATTGCCGATGGACGTCAGCACGGAAGAATCGGTCGTCAGCGCGATGGCCGGAAGCGGAGGCCGATCCATCAGGAACCGGTTGACGAATTCCGCGGCCCAGTGCTGGGCGTCCGCCGCGCTCCCGCCGTTGCCCGCCAGCAAAATCTTGCCTCCGCGCGCCACGGCGACGGCCATGCGCCGGGCGGCCTCGGCCACCTTGCCCCCGTGGACGGCAAAAAAATCGCGGCGCAGTTTCGCGCCGTCTTCCGCATGTTGGGAAATCATTTGCAGGGCTTTGTCCATAAAGATGCTCCTCCGAACCGCATGGTCGCATACACAGATAATCCCTGATTCCCGTTCTGCAACCCGCCTGCGGCGAACTTTGAGCTATAAGCGAAACAGCCCCCGCTGACAACTCCATGCGGGCCGTGCGGCACCCCCACAACCCGCCGAAACGATACGGCGGCGGTACCGGACGCCCAAGTTTGCTATTGAAGAATCACAGGGATTCTACTACTGAAAGCAGATGCACTCCGTCACCTCCATACTTCTCGTCACCAAGGCCCGGCATGCCGCCGCCGAAGCCACCGCAGCAGCCGTCGGCCAGTGGCTCGGAGCCCACGGCGTGGCCTGTTCCGCCCTTCCCGCCGACTGCCCTTCCGAAAAACTCATCGGCAGGGCCCGCACCGCCGACGCAATCCTGATCCTCGGCGGCGACGGCACCTTCGTCGGCGTGGGCCGCAAGCTCGCCGGGCTGGACATCCCGCTTCTCGGCATCAATTTCGGGCAGGTCGGCTTTCTGACAGAGCTTCCCGCCGCCGGCTGGGAACCCGCGCTGGAACGCCTCCTCGCCGGAAAGATGATCACGCGCACCTGCCTCCTGCTCGCGTGGGAGCTCCTGCGTGGCGGGACGCCCATCGCCAGCGGGCACGCCGCCAACGACGTGGTGGTCGGGCGCGGCGCCATCGCCCGCGTGCTGCCCGTCCATGTGTCCGTGGACGGCGAAGACATGGGCGTCGTGCGCTCCGACGGGGTGATTGTCTCCACGCCCCTCGGCTCCTCGGCGTATGCCCTGTCCGCCCACGGGCCGCTGGTGCACCCCAAGGTGCAGGCCCTCACCCTGACGCCCATTTCGCCCTTCTTCAAGAGCTTCCCGCCCATCGTCCTGCCCGCGGACTCCCGCATCCGCCTCGAAACCGACGACGCCGCGCCCGACGCGTTCCTGACCGTGGACGGGCAGGAAGGCATCCCCCTGTGCGGCGGCGACGTCATCCGGGTGCAAAGCCTCGATGCCGGGCTGCGCGTCCTTTCCTGCTCATCCGGCACCTATTTCCAGCGGCTGCGCGAGCGCGGCTTTATCCAGACGGGCGGGACGTCCGCCCCGGAGCAGGCATGAACAGGCTTCCCGACATCGGAAAGGTCAGCGATCTCCGGCTCGGCGACCATCCCGGCTTCGATGCGTGGTTCTACAGCTTTTGCGCAGAAAACAACATCGAGCACGGCATCAACCCCAGCGGCGTCGCCAGCCCGGAGCAGCTCCGTTTCATGGTCGCCCTAGACGAGCGGCAGGTGTACGCGCCGTGTTCCGACGCCACATTCCGGGAACTGGCGGCCTCCTTCCACCTCCGCAGTTTTCCGCCCCGCGTGCGCAGCCAGTATATTGCGGCATGGCGCTCCATCATCCGGGTCGTCCGCTACGAAAAAGACCGCCAGAAGCGCCGCGACATGATCAACTACTGCCGCCACCGCTTCCGGGGCTGCCTCGCGCTCGGCAACATCCTGCCCTCTCGCCTCGTCAAGCGGCTGGTCACCACGCTCATCAGCCATTTCGACGCGGGCGATCCGTGGCTGAACGAACGCCTGTTCTACAACGAAACGCTCGCCTCCTTCCTCCGTTCGCAGGCCCTGCAGAAGGCCCTCGGACGCCTGCCCGACGGCCTGAGCGCCGAGGGCATCCCCGATCTGCGCCGCGCGCTGGATCTGGCTGAGCTGGCCCGCCTCTTCCACCTTGCCGGGCGCTCGCACCGCACCCTCACCCAGCTCATCCACAACTGCGCGGCGGCGGAAAGCGGCAAGTGCGGGTTCCCGGACATCTTTACCGGTTCCGAAGCCTTCATCCCGCAGGTGGAGGAGCTTTTCCCCGGCCCGCCGCGCACGTTCCTCTACATCTGCGCGATGGAGGGCGGCCTTGCCCTTGATCTGCGGATCATCCAGACGCTGCTGCGGCTGGGGCACAAGGTCATCCTGACGCTCAAGGAAGCGCCGGTCTACTACGCCCCGACCATCTGGGACATGGATCGTGACCCCCTGCTGGTGGACAGCCTGCCGGAATCCCATCTGTTCAAGGCTCCGGCCGCATCCAAGAACGAACTGCTCCGCCGCCTGCGGGAAAACCGCCTGCTCATCATTTCGGACGGCACGGGCGAGCGGCTCAACCTGTACCGCACCTCGGTCACCTTCGCCCGCGCATGGAAAGAAAGCGACGCCGTCATCGCCCGCGGACGCTGCAACCGCGACGTGCTCCTCGGCACGAGCCACCTCTTCACCCGCGACGTCTTCTGTTTCTGGGAGGATCGCGGCGAAGTGCGCATGCAGCTCAAGCCCCATGCGCCCGGCATCCGCAAGTTCAGCGAGCAGGCGCTCACGGCCAAGGCCCGGACCATCATCAAGAGCATGCGCGCCTCCAAGGACAGCGGCAAGGCCGTGATGTTCTACAGTTGCATCATCGGCAGCATCCCCGGCCAGACCGCCACGGCGATCAAGGTGGCGGACACGTTCGTCCGGTCGCTGCGGGAGCGGCTTGATCAGGTCTTCATCATCAACCCGGCGGAATATTTCGAGCCCGGCATGGACGGGGACGATCTCATGTTCATGTGGGAGCAGGTGCAGCGCAGCGGGCTCATCAACATCTGGCGCTTCCAGAGCATGGAGGACATCGAGGCCAGCTTCGGGCTCATGGGGCTCAAGGTCCCGCCCGTCTGGTCGGGCAAGGACGCCACCTTCTCCACCGGATGCACCAAGGAAATGCGCATCGCTCTGGACATGCAGCGCTCCCATCCCGAACTCCAGATCGTCGGCCCCGGCCCGGAAAAATTCTTCCGCCGCGGCGACTACGGCGTCGGCAAGTTCTTTGACGCCACCATCTCCAACGCCTATCAGGAATAGCCATGACCACACCCACGCAACTGTTCACGCTTCTGGATGCCTGTTTCGACGCCCAAAACGAAGCCACGGCCCTCTGGCACAGCCAGGAACCCGAAGCCGCCGACGTCGCCCCCGACGCCCCAGCCTCCCCCGATGTGCTCCTTGCCCTCGTCCGCGCGCAGCACCTGCGGAATTTCCGGCTCTGGCACATTGAGGACACGGCCCGCCGCCGCGACGTGACGCCCGACGTCATCGCAGACTGCAAGTACCGCATCGACAGGCTCAATCAGGAGCGCAACGACCGCATAGAGCGCGTGGACGCCTGCCTCGTGGCCCTGCTCTCCCCGCTGCTCCCGGCCTCGCCCGCGCCGCACATCAATACGGAATCCCTCGGCATGGCCATCGACCGCCTTTCCATCCTCAGCCTCAAGATCTGGCACATGGACGAGCAGGTCAGGCGCACCGACGTGACTCCCGAACACATCGCCTCCTGCGAAAAGAAGCTCGCGGTCCTCAAGGAGCAGCGCGCCGACCTCAGCCTTGCCGTCAAGCACCTCGTCACCGAGTTCATCGAGGGGGCCAAGACCCCCAAGCTGTATTTCCAGTTCAAGATGTACAACGACCCCACGTTGAACCCTGAGCTGTATGGAAAATAGATGAGAATCGGGGAGGGGAAGGAGAACCTTTCTGAAGAAAGGCTTCTCCTTCCCCTCCCCGAACCCCACCCCTTCCTCTCCCAAGACTTTCATCTTTTTGGGTGAGGCGCTTCGTCAGCCGTGCGGCAGGGCAAAAGGGGTGTCGTCAGAAAACATATTGAGAATCGTTCGGCCTTTCGGAGTCGCCCTATGTCCGCTTATGAAACCGTCATCGGCCTTGAAGTGCATGTCCACCTCTGCACCAAATCCAAGCTGTTCTGCTCCTGCCCCACGACGTTCGGGGTGGAGCCCAATACCAACGTCTGTGAGGTGTGCGCCGGGATGCCGGGCGTGCTGCCCGTCCTGAACCAGACCGCCGTGGAGTACGCCACCCGCGCGGGCCTTGCCCTTAACTGCACCATCAACAACGATTCGGTGTTCGCCCGCAAGAACTACTTCTACCCCGACATGCCGTACAATTACCAGATTTCGCAGTTCGAGCGCCCGCTGTGCGAATTCGGGCATCTGGACATCAATGTCGGCGGCGAGGCCAAGCGCATCGGCATCACCCGCATCCACATGGAAACCGACGCGGGCAAGAACATCCACGAAGGCGACCACAGCTATCTTGACCTCAACCGCGCCGCCGTGCCGCTTATCGAAATCGTGAGCGAGCCCGATATGCGCAGCGCCGAGGAAGCGGTGGCCTATCTCAAGGCCCTGCACGCCATCGTGGTCTACCTCGGCATCACGGACGGCAACATGGAGGAAGGCAGCTTCCGTTGCGACGCCAACGTATCCATCCGTCCCAAAGGTGCGGCCGAGTTCGGCACCCGCACCGAGCTCAAGAATCTGAACTCGTTCCGCCATGTGCAGAAGGCCATTGAGTACGAAGTTGCCCGCCAGCAGGATGTTCTGGAGGATGGGGACAAGGTGGTTCAGGAGACCCGCCTGTTCGACAGCGTGAAGGGCATCACCATGTCCATGCGCGACAAGGAAGAGGCGCACGACTACCGCTATTTCCCCGACCCGGATCTCGTGCCCGTACACATCACGGATGAGCAGCTCGAAAGCTGGAAGGCCAGCCTTCCCGAACTGCCCGCGCAGCGCCGCCGCCGGTTCATGGAAGAATGGAAGCTCCCCGAACAGGATGCGGACATCATCACGTCCGACCGCGCGCAGGCCGATCTGTTTGAGGCGGCGGTGGCCCTGTACAATGAGCCGCGCAAGATAGCCAATTACATGACCGGCCCCATGCTCCGCGAGATCAACCAGACCGGCGTGGCGCTTAAAGACTCCGCCCTCAGGCCCGAAGCCCTTGCCGAACTCGCCAAGATCGTTGACGGCGGCCTTATCAGCGCCAAGATCGCACAGGATATTTTCAGCGAAGTGTACGCCAACGGCGTCATGCCCGAAGCCTATGTCCGCGAAAAGGGCCTTGTGCAGGTGTCCGACACTTCTTTATCGAACAAATCGCCTTAGAGCAACCGCCGATATATCTTGTGCAGGCCGTGAATGAGCTTGCAAACGGTC
>URTO01000048.1 GCA_900550745.1 uncultured Desulfovibrio sp.
CCAGACCGATGAGCAGGAAGATGCCGATATTCTTGAACTTGTGGACCGTCTGCGCCGTCGTCCGGAGATAGAGGCGGACGAAATGCCAGATTTCGCGGACGTCGATGGGCGCTTCCTGAGAGGGGTCTTCGCGGAGCAGGACATTGAAATAGACCTGCTCGATCTGCTCGTTGCCGATGGTGTCCACGGAGAGGAGCGAGGCGTTTACAAGCATGATCTCGGTGTTGCCGGGGGTTTTGTCCTCGGCGGCCTGCTGCTGGATCTCCTTCTGGAACGCGGGGGTGGAGAACTGGGCGATGTCGGAGAGATCGCGCTTGTCCCACGCGCTGTTCAGACGGGTATAGGCGGCCTTCGCGCCGCGAAGGAACTCTTCTTCATCGAATCCGGCGGGCTTCTTGGGCTCGTCCTGATACAGGGACTGCTGGCCGGAAGAAGGGGCAGTCAGCGCATCCCAGTCAAAGCCGCCCTTGCCGCTTTGGGGAGCCGCCGTGCGCTGATGCGTCGAATCGGAGCCGGGCGTGCTGCGGAGCGAGTCGAAACCGCCCGCATTGGGCTGTCCGGCGCCCTGCGTCGCGGCGCGGCGTCTGCTGAAGAACTTGAACGCAAGGAAAAGGAGGCCGCCGATCAGGATGATGTCGAGGAAGCCGCCGCCATTGAAGCCGCCGCCGAAGAGCAGCGAACCGAGCAGGCTGCCGGCGAGAAGGCCGCCGAGCATACCGCCCATGCCTCCGAAGAGACCACGGCTCGGAGCGGCGGAATTGGCCATCTGCTGGCTCTGGCGGTTGGTCTGCTGGTTGAATGAGGAGGAAGGATTAGAGGGCAGCGGTTTCGTGTAGGGCTGGCTCATGGACGGGCGTCCGCCGAAGGAACGGCCACCGCCGATACGGGCGGCATCGGCCTCACCATAGGCGAAAGCCAGCATGACCAGAACCAGTACGGTGCTGAGACAGGCATAAAACGACTTGGGCATGATGTGTCCTCTGGATGGTTGGGCAGGCGTTTCCTGCCGCTGGTTTGGGTGTTGCAGTGTACAGGGTAAGGACGAAGTGGGAAAAAAGCAAGCCCGGCACGTCCTTGTTGGGAAACGCAGCCGGGCTTTCTCATCCGTTCGGGGCATCAGGGCCGCATCCACTGGGCGGCGGAGGCGGCAAGGGCCTGCATGTCGTTGATGAGTTTGCTGGTGTGGTATCCGTCGGCCGCGGCATGATGGACGGAAACCGAGATCGGCAGAAGCGTGTCCGCCCCCTGCGCAAAGTACTTGCCGAAGGTGATGATGGGCGGCAGGAAGGGCGGTTCCGCGGCCTGCACATGGGCCATGCCGGTAAAACTCAGCCACGGCAGCGCGGACATGGGGCAGCAGTTGGCCGGCCTGCCCGGTTTGGCCCGGACGCCTTTGACATCTTTGTAGGTTTCCATGTCGCTCAGGACGTTTTGGTAGAAAACGGGAAACGATTCGTCGTACTCGCTCCAGACGTCCGAAAATGTTTTGTCGTCGTCATGGAAAATCGTATAGGACGGGTTGATGAAATCCCAGTAGCCGGGCGCGCCGTGCTCGTTGAAGCCCATGCGGAATTCCCGGTTCGCATTGACGGCCCGTGCCGCGATATAGAGCAGGAGCGGGTAAAAGCGCAGCCCAAGGGACTTGCCGCGTTCGCGCAGGGTGGTGACGGTCAGGTGGGCGGTCAGGTCATAGCGGCATTTCACTGTGCGGATGTAGTACTCGAAATGCCCGCTGCGGGGCCATGCCGCCCGGTCGAACAGGTGGAACGAGGCCTCGCGCATGGCTTATTTCTTTCCCGGAGCCGCTTTAGGGCAGTTGTTCATATAGACCCAGAAAATGGTCTTGATTTCCAGAGGTTTCTGCTTGCCCTCCGGATCTTGGAGGGGATCGCCTGCCATGCTGGCCGAGAAGGCCCACCAGCCGGGGAGCGGACAGACAAACGTGAAGACGCCTTGGCTGTCCGCTTTGACCTGCTGCGTGTCGCCGAAGGCGGAAATGGGCTGCGGCGTGGGCTGTTTATCCTGCTTTTTCGCCTTGGGCTGGGCCTTGCCGTCCTGCGGCGGCGCGTTGGGATCTTCCGGCTGGGTGACGTTGGGTTTGATCGCCGGATCGAGCCGGGCCACGTCGATGAGCGCACCGGGGATGGGCTTGCCGTCAAAGAGGGCCTGCCCGGAGAAGGCCATGCCCGAACACAGGCCGAAGGGGCGGCTCAGGGGCGAGATTTCAAAGCTGATGTTGGCGGGCTTGTCCCAGCCTTCGGCGGAGCCGTAGGCCGGGATCTGCACCTTGGTGACATACTGGACGAACTTGTCCTGTTCGGGAACCCAGCCCGCCTTGGTCTGCATGACGAGCTGGTAGACGCCGGGGTGGGGCAGGGAGATGTTCGTTGTCCATGCGCGGGCGCCGTAGGCGACGGCTTCGTCGAGGACGGAAAGGTGCTCGCTCCGATCCAAGGTGTCGCCGCTGTAGCGCAGTGCGGTGAAGACTTGCGGGCGTTCGATGGGGATGCCCGCGCCCGTTGCCGGATCGACGGCGCAGATGACGAGGTTGAGGGATGTTTTTTCCGGGTCGTCAACAATGGGGCTGTCGGGAAGGAGCAGGCCGAAACCGGCATGGGCCGGAGCGGTCAGAAGCATGGCCAGCCCGATGGTCATCAGGATACGTCCGAACATGAAAGGCCTCCGCAGTCGGGGTTTTCATCTGTTTTGGGGGAGCGGCTCGTGTGGGGAGCTCCAGTTGTATTGGAAATCGTGTTTTTCGCGCGGCGTTCTGGCGACGACGGCCACATCCACGGCGGCGGCCCCGGCATGCGGATCGAGCAGGGCGAGGGCGGCGCGGCGCAAGGTCGTGCCGGTCGTGTAGGTGTCGTCGACGAGCAGGATACGCTTGCCCCGGACTTCCGGGAGGGAGAGGAACGCGCCCTTGAGGTTGGCGGCGCGTTCGGCTTCGCTCAGGCCCACCTGATGCCGCGTGGGGTGCCGGCGGAGCAGCAGATCGGGCATAAGCGGCACGCCGAGGGCGTCGGACAGGGGGCGGGCCAGCTCCTGGCACTGGTTGAATCCGCGCTCGCGCAGCCGGGTGGAGTGCAGGGGGACGGGGACGATGGCGTCGGGCTTGGGCAGATCCTTACAGGAAAGGGCGAGGAACCGTCCGAGCAGGTGCAGCACCGCGGGGTCGGCGCCGAACTTGCCGCGCAGGAGAAGCGTTTTCAGCGCGCCGCTGTACGCGCCGTAGAAGCGGAAATGTTCCCACGGCGGCGGCGTTTTTCGGCATGCCTCGCACAGGGCGGGCTCGGAATCCGGGAAGGGGCGGAGCTCGCCGCATGAGGGGCAGTACCCTCCCTTGCGGGGACGGAGCAGGGCCCGGCAGGCAGGGCAGAGGGGGATCCGCATGCGCTGCCCGCTGCCGCCATCGGCGGGGAGTTCCCCCCCGCTCAGCGGGGAAAAGGGGATATGGCACAGGATGCAGCGCCGCTCGTCCAGCGAAGTGGCGTGGAGCAGATCCCGTAACGGCTGGAGGAAACGAAAACTTCGTTCATTCATGATGCAAACGTGTGGCCTGTTCGGCGGCTTCGAGCCCGAATCGTTCAATCTGGGCAATAAGATGTGGATGCAAAAGATCGTCGGGCCGCTCCACGCCGCGCAAAAGCAGCGGCTCGTGCAGGCTGAACCCCAGCGTATCCAAAAAACAGCGCAGGATGAGGAGGTTGGCCTCAAAGAGCCTGTCGCCCCGCGTACGCGCCGCGCAAAGGACGGCATGGGCGGGGCGGCGCGGCGTGGGCGTTCTCTGCCGTTCCCAAAAAAGCTGTGCCCGGTCGATGAAGCCCTTGAGCTGTGCCGGGGGGCCATAAAAATAGACGGGGATGCTCAGGATGAGGCTGTCCGCCCGTTCCATCCGCCGGAACAGCCCGGCGGCGCCGTCCCCGTCAAAGGCGCAGCGCCCCGGATGTGAGGAGCAATAGCCGCAGCCGATGCAGGGATGGATCGTGTAGTCCCTGAGGCTGATGCGGTCGACGGCCGCACCGCGCGACGAAAGGGCCTGCTCCAGCAGGCGGGCGGCGGCATCGGTGCTGCCGTTGGGGTGCGGGCTGCAGGCCAGAAGGCAAACGTGCGTCGCTTGTTCGGGAGGGTCCTGTTCGGCGCGGGAAGGGAAGGGCGATTCCATGAATCCTCCTTTTGTCGGGCGGAGAACACGTCTGTGCCGGAACGCCGGAGAAAGGCTGGTTTGAAACCATTCTCCCCGACAGGGAGGATGTCAATGATTTCCGGGCGGAACGCTCCGGCCCGGAATTGGGGCCGGAGCGGAGGCTTCTAGTCGGAGAAAACCCATTCGAGGATGGCTTTCTGGGCGTGCAGGCGGTTTTCCGCTTCGTCCCAGACGATGGAGGCTTCGCTTTCCATGACCTCGTCGGTCACTTCCTCGCCGCGATGGGCGGGCAGGCAGTGCAGGAACTTGACGCCGGGGGCGGCGAGGCTCATGAGTTCGCTGTCCACGCAGAAGCCCTTGAAGGCTTCCTCACGCTTTTTCTGTTCGCTTTCCTGTCCCATGGAGGCCCACACGTCGGCATAGATGTAGTTCGCGCCGTCGACGGCAAGCTTGGGATCGTGGGTCAGGAAGATCTTCGCGCCGGACTGGAGCGCAAGGGAGAGGAGCTGCTGATCGGGCTCATAGCCGGGGGCGATGGCCATGTTGAGCTGGAACGGGAAGTACATGGCGGCTTCGATCCACGAGTTGGCCATGTTGTTGCCGTCGCCCACCCACGCTACGGTGACCTTGGAGAAGTCGGGGGTACGTTCGTAGATGGTCAGGAGATCCGCCATGAGCTGGCAGGGGTGGCCCTGATCGGTGAGGGCGTTGACCACCGGGAGGGAGCCGTATTCGGCGAGTTCGTCGAGCTTTTCCTGCCCGAACGTGCGGACGATGAGGCAGTCCACGTAGCGGGAGAGCACGCGGGCGGTGTCGCGCAGGGGCTCGGAGCGGCCGAGCTGGCTTTCGGCGGGGGTCATGAAGATGGTCGTGCCGCCGAGCTGGCGGACGGCGACGTCGAAGGAGACGCGCGTGCGCGTGGAGGCTTTTTCAAAAATGAGCGCAGCAACCTTGCCGTCCATGCAGTGACCGCGATAGTTGGTCTCTTTCATTTCCTTGGCACGGCGGATGATTTCCCATGCCCCGCTGTGTCCGAGGTCGCGGATTCTCATGAAATGCTTTGGCATGACGTTCTCCTGTATGGACGCTTTGGAAAAAGTGAAAAGGTGATGCCCGGCGGGCGGAAATCGACTTTGCGAACACATTTTTTTAGAATCAATCGCACTAAAAGTAAAGGATGGGCAGGCTGTGAAAGGGATTCATCTTGATCCGCACCGCAGGTACCGGGAGCGGTGCGCCCCGCGCGAGGGCGAATGCGGGTTCCAGATCGTGATCGGGGAGACGGATCTGCGGGTGACGGCGGTGTCGCCCCTGCCGGAAGGCTTCAAGGACGCCTTGGCTGCGCGCGTGCGTGCCCTGCGCGGCGAACTGGAGGCGTGGATCGTGCTGCATCCCGAATTCCGGCACAGCCTTGTGCCCGTCCCGCTGTCTTGTCCCGTGCCTCCCCCCGAAATCGTCCGGCGCATGGCGGAGGCTTCGGCCATTGCCGGTGTGGGGCCGTTCGCGGCGGTGGCGGGAACCATCGCGCAGATGGCGGCGGAACCGCTTTCGGATCGCTCCCCGGATCTCATTATAGAGAACGGAGGTGACATTTTTATGTACTCGCGGCGCGATCGTGTGGTGGGGCTGCTTCCCGACCCTGCGTCCGGGGTGCTCATCGGGCTGAACGTGGCGGCGTCGGCGTGCCCGCTGGCCTTGTGCGCGTCTTCCGCAACCATCGGGCATTCCCTGAGCTTCGGGCAGGGCGAGCTGGTGCTCGTGCGCTCCCCGGACGGGGCGCTGGCGGACGCGCTGGCGACGGCGCTGTGCAACCGGCTGCAAGGCCCCGGCGACGTCAAGGCCGTGGTGGACTATGCCCGGCGTTTCGTGAAGCATGGCCTTACCGGGATTTTCGCCCAGTGCGGGGGGGCCGTCGGCGTCTGGGGCGACATGGAGCTGACGGCGGTGGAACACAATGCTTGAAGTGGAACACCGGTGCTGAAAGGGAAAGCGTTTCCGGGGGAAGTGGGCCGCACGCCTTTCCCGTCCGCCCCCAAAAACGCCGGGCGGGGCCCCGCCTTTTCCAGCGGCTTTGCGGGCTGAACCCCTGCTTGCCTTTTCCGGCACAGGCACTTTTGCCATGAACCGCATCCCAAAGCTGAAATGTTCCAATATGTGGGTATGGGAAGAGGCATGCACACCATCGAGCAAGATCGGCTGAGCCAAGGCCGCCGGAACAGGCCGGGAAGGGCCATGCACACCATTACGCAGCTTGCGCCTGAAGACATCCCCGCAGCGGCGGAGGTCATCCGGCAGGCGTTCGCCACCGTCGCCGAGGCTTTTGACCTCACGGAAGAGAACTGCCCCACAAGCGGAGCCTTCCTGCGGGATGCGGCGCTGGCCGAGGAGCTGGATCGGGGGGCCGTCCTGTACGGCCTGTCCGATGGGGACGGGCTTTCCGGCTGCATGTCCCTCAAGCGGAAAGACGGGGCGACGTTTTATCTTGAAAAGCTGGCCGTGGCCCCGTGGAGCCGGAACAGGGGATACGGCGGGGCGTTGGTGGCGCACGCCATAGAGGAAGTGCGGCGGGCCGGAGGTGGGACGATCCGCATCGGGGCCATGTACGAAAACAGGGAATTGGTGCGCTGGTACGAGCGGCATGGCTTTGGCATTACAGGAACCCGGAAGTTCGCGCACCTGCCGTTCGTGGTGTGTTTCATGGAACGGCGCGTATGACAGCGTGATTTCGGCAAGCGTTCTCCCGGTTGCCATGCTGGGGAGTCGGGAATGGCAAGGCGCATGGACGCATGCAGGGGATATTCATCTTTTCGATGGCTTATAAAAAATATTTTAAATTGCATATGGTTGAATCCAGATTTCATTGAAAGCGTGAATGCCCTGAGTGCGGCGGCCTCTTGAAAAGGCATGTCCGTTCATGAAAAGCGGCAAATCAATAGGGCTGCGAAACTTAGGGAGATTAAGGGGCGGCATCAGGAGGGGCGTTAGAAAGATTGTTCAAGCGTTCAATCCGGACGATTGACCCCCTCTCAAAGGGGACGTACAAGATTTTCATGAGAACTGAACATCCGAATACTTCCTGCGATGTGGAACGTCCCGTCGTCTCCCTGCGAACCGTCATCATCGCTGTGGGGGCCGCCCAATTCATGCTCCCGTTCATGCTGTCCGGCGCGGGGCCGCTGCTGCCCGCCATCGGGCGGGATCTGCACGCCAGCGCCATGCAGTTGAGCCTCATCAATGCGGCCTATACGTTGTCGCTGGCGATTTTCCATCTGGTGGCGGGCCGGGTGGGGGACATGATCGGGCGCAAGAGGCTTTTCCTCAGCGGCCTGTCGCTGTTTGTCGTGATGTCGGCCCTGCTGCCGTTCGTGACGGACATTTGGCTGTTCCTGTGCTGCCGTTTCGTGCAGGCGATGGGCACCGCCATCATGAACACCTGCGCGCTGGCGATCCTGGTGAGCTGTGCGCCGCCGGAACGGCTCGGCAGGGTGCTCGGGCTCACCTCCATCGGCGTGTACAGCGGCCTGTCGCTCGGCCCCGGCCTGTCCGGCCTCCTCGGCACGGCCCTCGGCTGGCAGTTCCTCTTTTTCAGCGTGGTCCCCATCGGGATCATCGCGTGGCTGCTCATGTACTGCAACGTCCGCTGCGACTGGAAGGACGCTCCGGACGATCCTTTCGACTGGAAGGGGAGCCTCTTCTACACGCTCGCCGTCAGCTCGTTGTCCATCGGGGCGATCTGGCTCTTTTCCGGCGCGTGGGCGGGCGTCCTGTTCGCCTTGGGGGTAGTGTTCCTCGGCCTGTTCCTGTGGGAGGAGCGCCGCTCGCACCACCCCATTCTGGACGTCGCGTTTCTCGTGAGGAACAAGGCGTTCGCCCTGAGCACGCTGGCCTCCTTCATCAATTATAGTTCCATTTTTGGGGTGACCTTCTATTTTAGCCTGTATCTCCAAGGCGTCCACGGGCTGTCCTTGCTCGAAACCGGGCTGCTTTTGTCGGCGCAGCCCGCCGTTCAGGTGTTTATTTCGCCGTTCGGCGGGCGCATGGCGGACAGGCACGGCGCGGACGTCATCGCCACGCTCGGCATCGCGGTGTGCGGCGTCGGCCTGCTGGTGGCATCTTCCCTCGACGGGGCGTCGCCGCTGTGGGTGGTCACGCTGGTTCAGCTTGTGATAGGTTCGGGCACCGCGCTGTTCGCGTCTCCGAACACCAGCGCAATCATGACCAGCGTGGACGAGGCCCACATGGGGCAGGCATCGGGGCTGGTGGGGACGGCCCGCACGCTCGGGACGCTGTCGAGCATGGTCATCATTTCCCTGACCATGAACGCCTATCTGGGCGACGAGGCGCTCGGCCCGAACAACATCCCGGAATTTTTGGAAGCGATGCACGTCAATTTCGCCCTGTTCGGGATACTCAACCTGCTCGGCATCTTCTGTTCGCTCGGAAGGATGGGCGGCCGCGTCAGGCGTCTTTCGCATCGGCTGCTCCATCCGTGGAATCATCATTAAGACAGGTCTGTTATGACAAAAACACTTCTTCTGGATTGCGGCAGCGGCGGCAGGGCTTCCCAGCGGCTCATCAACGAACTTTTTCTCGAACAGTTCGACAATCCCATACTTCGGACGCTGGACGACGCCGCCAGGCTGGAACTTTCCGGCCCCATCGCCATGAGTACGGACGGGTATACCGTCACCCCGCTGTTCTTCCCTGGCGGCAACATCGGCACGCTGGCGGTGCATGGCACGGTCAACGACGTGTCCATGCTCGGCGCGCGGCCCAGATACCTGACCTGCGGCTTCATCCTTGAGGAGGGCCTCGATCTCGATCTGCTGCGCAAGGTGGTGGAAAGCATGGCGGAGGCGGCCCGCAGCGCCGGGGTGCTCATCGTGTCCGGCGACACCAAGGTCGTGCCGCGCGGGGCCTGTGACAAGCTGTTCATCACTACGGCGGGCGTAGGCGAAATCCTTGCGGATCCGTCGCCGTCCGGCAGCGGCGCCAAGCCCGGCGACGCCATTCTGGTAAGCGGGGCCGTGGGCGATCACGGGCTTGCCGTGCTCGGGCAGCGCGACAGCCTTTCGTTCCTGCAGGGCGTCGAGAGCGACAGCGCCGCGCTCAACAAGATGGTGGAGCGCCTGATGCTTGAGGTTGGGGACATCCATGTGCTGCGCGATCCCACGCGCGGCGGGCTGGCGACCACGCTGAACGAGATCGCCGGGCAGTCCGGGGTGGTTTGTTCCATTGAGGAGGCCTCGATCCCGATCCACGATGCGGTGCGTTCCGGCTGCGACGTGCTCGGCCTTGATCCCCTGTACCTCGCCAACGAGGGCAAGATGCTGTGTTTTGTGCCGGAAGCCAAGGCGCAGGCTGCGCTCGACGTGCTCCGCTCCGAGCCGCAGGGCCGCGAGGCCGCCCGCATCGGCACCGTGCTCGAAGCCGCGGCCCCGTCCCGTCCCGGTCAGGTCGTGCTCCAGACGCCCATCGGAGGCCGCCGCCTGCTGTCCATGCTCGAAGGCGACCAGTTGCCGAGGATTTGTTAGGAAAGTTGGGATGGTGGGATGACGTGGGGAGGGGAGAAGGAACTTTTCTGAAGAAAAGCTTCCTTCTCCCCTCCCCACACCCCTCCCCTCATC
>URTO01000049.1 GCA_900550745.1 uncultured Desulfovibrio sp.
ATGTTGTAGATGTAGGCGGACTTTTCCTTGCCGTCCTTCACGCCCTTCATCACGCAGCCGATGCAGGTCTTGCCCTTGGTCAGCGGGCCGAGGGAGGCCGGATCGGGCAGGAGCTTGCCGAGGAACTGGATGGGCACGATCTGCTGGCCCTGGAACTCCACAGGCTCAATGCCGGTCATGCCGACGTTGCCGAGCACCTTGAGGTGGTTCAGATAGTTCTCGGAGAAGGTCATCCAGAAACGGGCGCGGCGGATGCCCTTGAGGTTCTGAACAAGGGACTCAAGCTCCTCGTGATACATGAGGAAACACTTCTTGGGCCCGATGCCGCCCGGAAAATCGTAGGTCATGGACCACGAAAGCGGATCGGTTTCCACCCATTCGCCGCGTTCCCAGTAACGGCCCTTGGCGGTCACTTCGCGGATGTTGATTTCCGGGTTGAAGTTCGTGGCGAAGGGCTGCCCGTGGTCGCCCGCGTTGCAGTCGATGATGTCGAGGACGTGGATCTCGTCGAACAGGTGCTTCTGGGCATAGGCCGCGAACACGTTGGTCACGCCGGGGTCGAAGCCGCTGCCGAGCAGGGCCATCAGGCCGGCGTCCTTGAACTTCTGCTGATAGGCCCACTGCCATTTGTATTCAAATTTCGCCACATCCAGCGGCTCGTAGTTGGCGGTGTCCATGTAGTGGACGCCCGCTTCGAGGCAGGCATCCATGATGGTGAGATCCTGATACGGCAGGGCCACGTTGATCACCATGACGGGCTTGTAACGCTTGATCAGCGCCACCAGTTCGGGCACGTCGTCGGCGTTCACGCGCGCCGTCTCGATGATGCGGCCCGTGCGCTCCTTGATGCTCGCGGCAATGGCGTCGCACTTGGAAACCGTACGGCTCGCCAGCATGATCTCGGTGAAAACTTCGGGATTCTGCGCGCACTTGTGCGCCACAACGCTGCCGACGCCGCCCGCGCCGATGATAAGAACTCGTGCCATTCTTTTCTCCTTTTTCCGGGGGCTCTGCCCCGGCCCCTGCAAGGGACTCAATCCCTTGGCCCGGCTTGATGGTCAATCACCGTCTCCCGTTTTCGGGAAACAGCATCAATCATATGCTCCGAACACCCCGGCACGGCATACGGCGGCATTGCCGCCGCCCATCCATGACCGAGGGGGTCCGGGGGGAATCATTCCCCCCGGACAGGGGGTCAAGGGGGGCGGTAGCCCCCTTGCCGCCGGAGGCATTCTACCGCTCGAAGTAGGTATAGCCGCGCAAACCGTCTTCAAAGGTTTGCAGGATCTTGTAACGCTCCGAGGGAGTGATGCGCTTTTCGCGCACGGCCCGCTCGGCGGCTTCACGGAGATCCTCAAGGATACGCCGGGGATCGTATTCCACATAGTCGAGGATGTCGGCTACGGAATCTCCCCGGATCTCGCGGACGAACTGGTAGGAGCCGTCCTCGCTGATGCGGATGGACACGACGTTGGTGTCACCGAGCAGGTTGTGCAGGTCGCCGAGGGTTTCCTGATACGCCCCCACAAGGAACACGCCGAGATAATATTCATCGCCGTCCACAAGGGGATGCAGATCGAGGGAGGCGCGCATCCCCTGCGGGTCGATGAACTTGTCGATGCGCCCGTCGCTGTCGCAGGTGATGTCCGAGATGACAGCCTTGCGGGACGGGAATTCCGTCAGGCGGTGCACCGGCATGACCGGGAAGAGCTGATCGATGGCCCATGCGTCGGGAAGCGACTGGAACACGCTGAAATTGCCGTAATAGATGTCGGCAAGCGTGCTGTCGATGTCCGCGAGTTCCTTGGGCGTATGCTTGAGCTTTTCCTTTTCCTCGGAGATGCGGTTGATGATCGCCCAGAAGAACTTGTCCGCAAGCGTCCGCTGACGGAGCGTCACGCGCCCGGTGATGAACAGCTGGCGCATTTCGTCCCGGTAGTAGACGGCGTCGTTGTAGCACTCCTGAAGGTTGCGCACGGAAAGGCCCTGCAGGACTTCACGGAGGTTGACCACCGGTTCCGGCACGTCTTCGGGCAGGACATCGGGGATGCTCTCGCCCGTTTCGGCGATGCTCACGTCGAGGATGTTGAACAGAAGGATGGAATAGTAGGCCACGGTTGCGCGGCCCGATTCCGTAACGATGTGCGGGTGTTCGATGCCCTGCTGGTCGAGGATGGTCATGACCGCTTCCACAACGTCGGTACAGTATTCATCCATCGAATAGTTGCGGCTGCTCACATAGTTGGTGTGCGAGCCGTCGTAGTCCACGGCGAGGCCGCCGCCGAGGTCGAGATACCCCATTTTCGCGCCTTCCTGCACGAGGCCCGCATAGACGCGGGTGCTCTCCATGACGGCGGTGCGGATGTCGCGGATGTTGGGGACCTGCGAACCGAGGTGGTAGTGCAGGAGCTGGAGGCAGTCGAGCATGTCGTGCTGCTTCAGGGTGTCCACGATGTCCACCACCTGCGCCGTGGTCAGGCCGAAGGCGGAGCGTTCGCCGCAGGAACCGGCCCAGTGGCCGCTGCCCTTGGTGATGAGCTTGACGCGCACGCCGAGGAGCGGGCGCACGCCGAGCGCGGCGGAGCGTTCGAGGATAAGCTCCAGCTCGCCGGGCATTTCCATGACGAAAATGCACTTGAACCCCATGCGCACGGCGGAGAGGCCGAGGTCAATGAACTCCTCGTCCTTGTAGCCGTTGCAGATGAGGCAGGCTTCCGGGTCTTTGAGCTGGGAAATGGCGGAAATGAGTTCGGCCTTGGAGCCGACTTCGAGGCCGTGGTGAAAGCGCGAGCCGAACTGGGCGATCTTCTCGACCGTGTGCTGCTGCTGGTTCACCTTAATGGGGAAGACGCCGCGGTATTCGCCCTTGTAGCCGAGCGAGCCGATGGCCTTGCGGAACGACTCGTGCAACAGGGTGATCTGCGAATCAAGAATGTTTTCAATGCGCAACAGAACCGGCATGTCGTAGCCGCGCTCGCGCATGCCCCGAATGACCTCAGGGACGCTGACGGCCACGCCCTTGCTGTCGCCGGAAGGATAAATCACGACATCGCCCTCGGGCGAAACGCCGAAGTAGCCGGCCCCCCAGTTGCGGATGCCGTACAGTTCGGTGGAATCTTCCACACTCCATTGCTGGAGAGTGCGCTTTATCGCCACGTAACGGAACCTCTCAAGGTAATCGGTTGAACAGGCGCGGGATCCCTGCCCCGTGACACAGCCATCGCAGCGCAATCCGAACCTACGCCCCCCATGTGGCCGCGGGGTGACATTTCCGCGCCGTTTGGCGGACAATGCGCTTCGGAAGGAAAACGCCCCGTTCCTCGGGAGAAAATCCGGGGGAACCGGGGCGTTTTGCGCGTACGAAAAACAGTCCAAATACGGGTTGGAATATACCTTCAAAAAGACAATATTGTCAACAAGCCAGAGCGCCGCCCCCCCATGCGGGGAGGCGCGCTTATGACTTGCCTTTCCAAATCGTTGGGCACAAAGCCGTCCCCCCATGCGGGGGGCGCGTTACTCCGCACTCAAAGCAGTACAGGGCGATCCGAAGCCGTCCCCCCATGCGGGGGCGCGTTCCCGCATGGGGTTCCGCTCCACGCCGGGGCGGGGCGTCCGGGCGCGGCATGATTGCGCGGCAAAAATATCTGTGCTAGGGGAAAGGTTTGGAATCAGCCGGACTTCCGCTTCGGCCGCTTCCGGAAGCGTCTTGTGTTTTCCTGTCCGGTTTTAGGTGCAGGTTTGACCACGCCCAACCTTCAGTGAGGAAAAAATGAAACGGATTGCTCTTCGTTGGCTCGGAGCCCTGCTGCTCTCCATCACCCTTGCCGCCCCCGCCATGGCCGCCGGCAAGCACCTCATCAACGGCATCGACGCCAACTATCCTCCGTTCGCCTACGTGGACGAAACCGGCAAGCCCGCCGGGTTCGACGTCGATTCCATGAACTGGATCGCCAAGAAGATGGGCTTTACCGTGGAACACAAGCCGATGGACTGGGACGGCATCATCCCCGCCCTGCTCGCCAAAAAGATCGACATGGTCTGTTCCGGCATGAGCATCAGCCCCGAACGCAAGGCTCAGGCCGACTTCTCCGAGCCTTACTGGACCATCCGCAAGATTTTCATCGCCAAGAAGGGCTCCAAGATTACCGAAGACCAGATCTACAACGGCAAGATCAAGCTCGGCGTCCAGCGCGGCACCAACGAACACGACATGCTCCAGAAGGCGCAGGCCGAAAAGAAGTACAACTACCAGCTGCGTTTCTATGACTCCGGCCCCATGGCCATCGAAGACCTGCTGAACGGCCGCATCGACGCCATCGGCCTCGACGCCGCCCCCGCCGAAGACGCCATGCGCAAGGGCAAGCCCGTGCAGGAAGTGGCCGTGTTCGGTTCCGACGAGTTCGGCGTAGCCATCCGTAAGGGCGATGCCGAAACCATGAAGCTCGTCAACGAAGGCTACAAGCTCCTCAAGGCCGATCCCTACTGGAAGGAACTCCAGGCCAAGTACCTCGGCAGCAAGTAATGACGCTCACGCCGGGGGCCATGCGGCCCCCGGCGTTTTCGACGCGCTTACGCAAGACCGGCGACGCGGCCTCCCTCCGCCGTCGCCGCCTTGTTGTCAGGGCTTCCCTCTTCGGGAAGACTGGCGTATGCTGGAACGCTTTTCGCGGAGCGGGCGCGGCCTTCGGCATCCGCCCAGGCCCTCCGGTTCCGGGCGCGTCGGGCGCGCAGGCGCTCCGCCGCCCGCCCAGGGAGCCTTTCCTTGAAAGGCTCCGCGCACCAAAGCCGTTCAGCCGGAAAACGCCGTTTTCGGCGGAATCCAGGCCGCATTGCGGCGCGCCGGGCACAGGCTCGGCGTTCGGGCATTCCCATTTGGGAACGCTTTGACCCTCAACCCCCATTCCGTGAGTCGAGATGCTGGAAATAGTGGACAAAATCCCGGTTATTCTCAACGCATTGCCCTACATCCTTCAGGGCGGCGTCGTAACCCTCATCACCGTCATCGGATCTCTGGCGCTTGGGTTCTGCATCGGCCTTCCCCTCGCCGTGCTGCAAGTGTACGGCCCTTCGTTCATCCGCCGCCTCATCGGGGTCTACGTGTGGTTCTTCCGGGGGATGCCCATCCTGCTCCTGCTGTTCCTGTTCTATTTCGGGCTGTTCGAGGTCATCGGCCTGAACCTGTCCACCATCACGGCATCCTGCCTCGTCCTCGGCATGGCGAGCGCGGCCTACCAGTCCCAGATTTTCCGCGGCTCCATCGAGACGCTCCCGGTGGGCCAGTTCCGCGCGGCCCGCGCCCTCGGCATGAACGACGGGCAGGCCATCCGGCATATCGTCCTTCCGCAGGCCCTACGCCTGTCCATCCCCGGCTGGTCCAACGAATTTTCCATCCTGCTCAAGGATTCGGCCCTGTGCTTCGTCCTAGGAACCCCGGAAATCATGGCCCGCACCCACTTCGTGGCCTCGCGGACTTATGAGCACCTGCCGCTCTACATCACGGCAGGCCTGTTGTACTTCGGCATCACCCTTGTGGGCGTGCACCTCCTCCGCGTGCTGGAACGCAAGGTCCATATTCCCGGTTACGCCGTCAGCGGCTCCATGTGAGGCACGTCACCATGAACACTACCCCTATCCTGCGCGCCACCAACATCGTCAAGAAGCTCGGCGGCAAAACGATCCTCAACGACGTGTCCCTTGACGTGCACAAAGGCGACGTGAAAGTGGTCATCGGCCCTTCCGGCGCCGGCAAAAGCACGTTCCTCCAGTGCCTCAACTACCTCCTGCCCCCGGACTCCGGCGACATCTGGCTTGAGGGGAAGAAGGTCAACGCCCGCGACACAAGGGAACTGTGTGCCCTGCGGCAGCAGGTCGGCATGATCTTTCAGGATTTCAACCTGTTTGATCACCTTACCGCCGAAGAGAACGTCTCCATCGCCCTGCGCAAGGTCATGGGCTTCAGCAAGGCGGAAGCCCGCAGCCGCGCCCTGACCGAACTCAGCCGCGTGGGACTCGCCAAGCGCGCCGCACTCTACCCCGCCCAGCTCTCCGGCGGGCAGAAGCAGCGCGTCGCCATCGCCCGCGCCCTCGCCATGGATCCCAAGGTCATGCTCCTCGACGAGCCGACCTCCGCCCTCGACCCTGAACTTGTCGGCGAAGTGCTCTCGGTCATCCGCGATCTCGCGGACGGCGGCATGACCATGATCATGGCCACGCACCAGATGGATTTCGCCCGCGCCCTCGCCACGGACATCCTGTTCATGGAACAGGGCAAGATCATCGAGCAGGGCGCGCCCGACGTGCTTCTGGCCCCCGGCTCCGGCACGCGCACCAGCGATTTCTGCGGCAAGCTGTTCGACCTGCGCGGCACCGAAAAAACCGGCGGGCCCACGGTCAGCGAACTCCTCACCGGCGACCTGTCCCACGACATCACCGACGACGGCAGCGAATCGTCCATGATCCCCGACGCCCCGAAAAAGGACTAGACGATGCAGTGGCTTGATCCCGACTTCATCTTCCAGACAGTCCTCCCCGCGCTCAACCGGGGGCTCGTCATGTCCATCGCCCTGATCGTGCCCTCCGCGACCATCGGGTTCGTGCTCGGCGTCCTCACCGGCGTGGCCCGCGTCTTCGGCCCCAAGTGGCTCCGCAGCCTTGGGAACGGCTTCACCACCATCTTCCGCGGCGTGCCGCTCGTGGTGCAGCTCATGATCCTCTATTTCGGCCTGCCCAACCTCGGCATTTACCTCGAACCCTACCCGGCCTCCGTGCTCGGCTTCATCCTCTGTACGGGCGCATACCAGTCGGAATACGTCCGCGGCGCGCTGCTCTCCATCCGGCAGGGGCAGATCAAGGCGGCCTATGCCCTTGGGTTCACCAAATTGCAGACCATCCTCTGGGTGGTCATCCCGCAGGCGGCCCGGCGCGCCCTGCCCGGCTGCGGCAACGAAATCATTTATCTGATCAAATATTCCTCCCTCGCCTACATCATCACCTGCATCGAGCTTACCGGCGAGGCCAAGGTACTTGTTTCGCGTTCGTTCCGGCCCACGGAAGTCTACATTGTGGCGGGCATCTATTATCTTGTCCTCGTCTCCTTCGCCACGTGGTTCCTCCAGAAGCTCGAACGCAAGTTCGCCATTCCCGGCTTCGGGAAGAAGTAAGCGCAGGGCGCCGCCCTGCACCCGCTGAGGCTCCGCCTCAGACTCCGCCGGGGGGAGAGCCTCCCCCCGGACCCCGGCGTAAACGGAAGCGCCCTGATTACGGCGGTTGACTCCCAGTCGGATCGGCCCGGCCCCCGGCGTAAGCGGAAAAGCCGGAAGTGGGTTCTTTCATCAACAGAATAAACGGCGTCGCCGTTTATTCCATTTTTTAAAAAAATGATACAACGAACATAAAGCCTCAACCTCTCGCGTTTCCATAACCGAGGGGGTTTGGGGGGAATCATTCCCCCCAAGCAGGGCCAAGGGGCGGCAGCCCCTTGCCGCCGGAGGCACACCCATTCTTGAAAAAAGGACATGCTTCAATGCCCGTACAGGAACATATCCGCAATTTCAGCATCATCGCCCATATCGACCACGGCAAGTCCACGCTCGCCGACCGTATCCTTGAGCTTACGGGGCTGGTGTCGGAACGCGAAAAACGCGACCAGTACCTTGACCGCATGGACATCGAACGCGAGCGCGGCATCACCATCAAGGCGCAGAGCGTCCGCATCCCCTACACGTCGAAAAACGGCAAGCAGTACCTGCTGAACCTCATCGACACGCCCGGCCATGTGGACTTCAACTATGAAGTCTCCCGTTCGCTGGCGGCCTGCGAAGGCGCGCTGTTGGTGGTGGACGCCACGCAGGGCGTGGAGGCGCAGACGCTCGCCAACGTCTACCTCGCCCTCGATCACAACCATGAGATCATCCCGGTTCTCAACAAAATCGATCTCCCCAGCTCCGACGTGGAGCGGGTGAAGTCCGAAATTGAAGAGGACATCGGGCTGGACTGCTCCAGAGCGCTGCCCGTCAGCGCCAAGACCGGCGACGGCGTGCCCGATGTGCTCGAAGCCATTGTGGAACGCCTCCCCGCGCCCGAAGGCAACCCCAATGCGCCGCTCAAGGCGCTTATCTTCGATTCGTGGTATGACTCCTATCAGGGCGTCGTGGTCATGTTCCGCATCATGGACGGGACGCTCCGCAAGGGCGACAAGATCGAACTGTTCGCCACCAAGAAGACCTACGAAGTCATCCGGCTCGGCGTGTTCTCCCCTGAGTCCCGCGATATGCCCGAACTCTCCGCGGGCGAAGTGGGCTTCCTCTGCGGCAACATCAAGGAACTGGGCGACGCCAAGGTCGGCGACACCATCACGCTGGCCGAACGCCCCTGCGCCGAAGCCGTGCCCGGCTTCAAGGAAGTGAAGGCCGTAGTCTTCTGCGGCCTTTACCCGTCTGATCCGAGCGATTACGAGCAGCTCAAGTTCGCGCTGGAAAAGCTCCAGCTCAACGACGCGGCCTTCTCATGGGAACCGGAAACCTCGCAGGCCCTCGGCTTCGGCTTCCGCTGCGGTTTCCTCGGCCTCCTGCATATGGAGATCATTCAGGAACGCCTCGAACGCGAATTTCAGGTGGATCTCATCGCCACGGCCCCCTCGGTCATCTACCGGGTGGAGACGACGGACGGCAAGACCACGGAAATCGACAACCCGTCGAAACTCCCCGATCCCGCCCGTATCGCCAACCTCTATGAGCCCTACGTCCGCATCGACATCCACGTGCCGAGCGACTATGTCGGCAACGTGATGAAGCTCTGCGAAGAAAAGCGCGGCATCCAGAAGAATATGGGCTATCTGGCCCAGAACCGCGTCGTCATCACCTACGAGCTGCCCTTTGCGGAAATCGTGTTCGACTTCTTCGACCGCCTGAAGTCCGCCACGCGCGGCTACGCCTCGATGGACTACGAAGTCATCGACTACCGGGCCTCGAACCTCGTGCGTCTGGACATCCTCTTGAACGGCGAAGCCGTGGACGCCCTCGCGGTCATCGTACACAAGGACAAGTCCTACGCCTACGGGCGTGCGCTTGCCCTCAAGCTCAAGCGCACCATCCCGCGCCAGATGTTTGAAGTGGCGATCCAGGCCGCCATCGGCCAGAAGGTCATCGCCCGCGAAACCATTTCCGCACTCCGCAAGAACGTAACCGCCAAGTGCTACGGCGGCGACATCACCCGTAAGCGCAAGCTCCTCGAAAAGCAGAAGGAAGGCAAAAAGCGCATGAAGCGCATGGGCAACGTCGAGCTGCCTCAGGAAGCCTTCCTCGCCGCCTTGCAGGTCGGGGACGAGTAAGGAACAATTGAAGGGGGCTCACCTCTTCCGATTCCATAACATAAGAAAAGGACAGATTCTTGGAATCTGTCCTTTTCTTATGGCCCTGCCATAACAGCCGTCTGAATCTCTATTTCTTACAATTCCCAATAGACAGCCAAACCAATCCCTCAGTCATGGAGCCCGCCGACAAAAACAGGGGAAAAGGCCGTATCATCACCATGATGAGGTAATGAAACGGCCACACGCCATGACGAAGCCTCCCTTCTTTGAACCACTCCATTCAACGGATTGATCCGGATACCCCTTCCTTTCCGTCCATGCCGTAAACCGAAAGGCTGTGTTATAGAAAATGCTTGATGCGTTTTTCCTTGAAGCTCCAAAGGGATAACCGGAAAAATGCCTTAGC
>URTO01000050.1 GCA_900550745.1 uncultured Desulfovibrio sp.
CGAGGACGTGCTTTCGGTTTCCTCCGTCACGATGGACAAACTCTCTTCGCACCTGCATGCGGAAGCCGCCTTCGAGCACCGCGACGAGATCCTCACGGGGATTGCTGCGGCCGACGACGATGGGCTCGCGCGACCTGAGCACAGGGCCGAAAAAAGGATACTTCAGCAGGCTTTCCTTCACTACAAAGGTCACATCCTTCCACGGCTGGATCATGGAAGGCAGCACAAATGTCTCCAACGTGCTCATATGGTTGCCGATGAAGACGCAAGGGCCTTCCAGGGAACGGAAATGCTCCAGCCCGGCGGCTTCGATGCGGCAGCCCACGGCTTCGAGCGTGTGCACGATGCTCTCGCTGCTTTGAGTCCATGCCTCGCCGTCGTATTGGTTGCACATGGCGTTATAGCCAGCCTTGAGCACAATCCAGAGCATGGGCGCGTAGAACCCCAGGTTCGGGTTGATGCGGCTCAGGAGGGAAGGGGTACGCGGGGACGTCAGATAGCTGTCGGCGTCGAAGAGATGCGAAGGTGTCGTCATGGGGAAGCCTAACGGTTTTCGGTTTTAGTGCGTTTCAGGCGCTTGTTCCAGCTTGCCAGGCGGGGTTCCTCCCCATATTCCTTGGCCTGGTAGAACACGCGGTTCCTGACTGAGGGAGGGAGGTAGTCCTGCTCCACCCACGCCTGCGGAAAATTATGTGGGTATTTGTAATCCTTGCCGTACCCCCATTCGCGCTGGAGCTGCGTCGAGGCGTTGCGCAGATGCAGGGGCACGGACTGCGGCCCGTTGACCTTTACCTCCCGCGCGGCGTTGGCATAGGCCGCATAGGTGGAATTGCTCTTGCGCGCGAGGGCAAGGTAGACCACGGTTTCCGCCAGCGGGATGTAGCCTTCGGGCATCCCCACAAACTCCACGGCCTGCTGGCAGGCGACGGCCAGCGGCAGGGCCTGCGGATCGGCCAGCCCCACATCTTCGGAGGCGGACAGGATGAGCCTCCGGCAAATGAAACGCGGATCTTCGCCGCCTTCGAGCAGGCAGGCCAGATAGTACAGCGCCGCGTCGGGATCGCTCCCCCGGATCGATTTGATAAGCGCGGAGGCGTATTCGTAATGGCTGTCCCCATCTTTGTCGTGGCGGGCCATGATTTCGGGCAGGGTGGCCTTGACGTGGGGCAGGTTGCGCTTTTCTTCCGGCAGGGACGAGGCGTACTCCACCAGATTGAGCATGGTCCGGGCGTCGCCGTGGGCCGCCGTTGAGAGGAAATCAAGGATCTCGTCGCTCAGGGTGACGGAAAGGGCCGCCGTGCCGCGCCTGCCGAGTTCGATCAGTTCGGGCCGCCCAAGCTGGCGCAGCCGCAGGACGTGCAGCCGTGAAAGCAACTGGCGGGTCACGCTGAAAGAGGGGTTTTCCGTGGTCGTGGCGATCATGGTGAGATCGCCGGACTCCAGCAGGGGGAGGAAAAAATCCTGCTGCGCCTTTGAGAAGCGGTGCAGCTCGTCGAGCACAAGGATATCGACGCCGGTAAGCTGGCGCCGGAGCTGCTGCAGGCCCGCTTCGGGAGCGCTCAGGCGCAGGACATTGCCGCCCCGGGCGCGTGCGAGCAGGAGGGCCAGCGTGGACTTGCCGCAGCCCGGAGGGCCGAACAGGAGCAGGCTCGGAAGGCGCGGGCCTTCCATGAGCGTGGTCAGGCGCTCGGCGAGGTGGCTCTGTCCGACGAAGAGAGCCAGTTCGGAGGGGCGCAGGCGTTCAGGCAAAGGCTGGGACAGGGGCATGGAGGCTCCAAGCTTGCCCGCCGGGGCGGGTGCCGTTAGGCGTCGGCGCTTTCGAGGACGACTTCGTCCCTGCCGTCGCGTTCTTCCATAAGGACATTGACCTTTTCAGAGCGGGCCGTGTTGATCTTGCGGCCCACGTAGTCGCCGTGGATGGGCAGTTCGCGGTGCCCGCGATCCACGAGGACAAGGAGCTCCACCGTCTTGGGGCGGCCATAGTCGAGGATGGCTTCCAGCGCGGCGCGGATCGTGCGCCCGGTGAACAGCACGTCGTCGACGAGGATGACGTTTTTATTGTCGAGGGGGGTGGTGATGTTGGACTCGCCGATGGTGGGGCGGGCGTGCATCGTCGTCCAGTCGTCCCGGTACAGGTTGATGTCCAGCGTGCCGAAGGGCAGCTTCCGCCCAAGCTTGTCTTCCAGCGCCTTGCCGAGGCGGACGGCGAGGTCGACCCCGCGCCGCTGGATGCCCAGCAGGACGGTTTGTTCACAGTCTCCGTGACGTTCCATGATTTGGCAGGCGAGACGGTCGAGGACGCGGGCGATCTCGTCGGCATGAAGAAGGACGGTGGTTTTCATGGGCAACTCCTCTTGAGGGCCGGGTACGTGTGCCGCGAGAGGACGGGCTCCCGCGCGCCTTGCGAGACTCAGGATATACTATTCCCCGTAGCGTGAAAAGATCGGATTTGTCCATGAAATACACGGGGACGGGCCCGTGGGGAGGCTCAGGGGGAGCAAATGAGGCTTGACAAGGGCCGCCCGGCAACTATGTTATCCCCACTCAGGCCGTCGCAGCGAGGGCCTGTAACACGCCCGCGTGTCCGGGAGAACGGCCTTCCCGCCCAAAGGCGTCGAGCCGGAACCGCCAATCTTAACCAATCCCGAAAGCAGCCGCAGAAAGCCTTTATCGAAAGACTGAAAGCGACGGATGAGGCTGCGTTGGAGGACCTGATGATCTCTCTTACCGAAGAGGCTCGCAAAGAGCTTGAAGCGTATTTTGAAGGCAAGGAAAAGACCCCCATCCGGGTGTACCTTGCCCCCGGCGGATGCAGCGGCCCCCGCTTGGCCCTCGCCCTTGACGAACCCGGCGAGGACGATGAAACGTCCGAGGACAACGGCCTGACGTTCTGCATCAACAAGGAACTGGCCGAAAAGGTCGGCGCGGTGACCATCAACCTGACCCATATGGGGTTTGTGGTTGAATCCGAAATCCCCCTGCCGAACAGCGGCAACGGCGGCGGCTGCTCGTCCTGCTGCGGCGGCTGCGGCAGTTCCGGCGGCTGCCATTAAGCATGAGGCTGCGGGAAGCTCCTTCCCGCGCCGGTTCTGCGGCCATACGGCGGGGTTTCCGTTGCGCAAAAAGCGATTCCATGAGAAAAGCCCTAGCCAACGGCCCCTTGCCGTCCGTTTTTGTCCATTACCTTTGAAGTATACGGATACGGCGTTTTCCTGTGCGTGTCCGTTTCCCCTCTTCACCCTTTATTCCGGAGGAAACAACCATGTTTACCATTAGCGAAACAGCTTCCCATGAGCTGGAAGCGTATTTTGCCGACAAGGAAAAAACGCCTATCCGCGTGTATCTCGCCGCCGGCGGCTGACGCGGCCCGCGCCTCGCTCTGGCTCTGGATGAGCCTACTCCCGAAGACAAGGTTTTTGAGCAGGACGGATTTACCTTTTGCATCGCCGGCGATCTTCTTGAAACCGTGGGCGGCGTGACCATCGACCTGACGTACATGGGCTTTTCCGTCGAACCCGAAATCCCCCTTGCCAACACGGGAGGGAGCAGTTGCGGCGGCAGTTGTTCCTCCGGCAGCTGCGGCACCCACTAGCTCCCACAGCATTTGACGACAAAAAGGCGGTGTTCTTTTCGGAACACCGCCTTTTTTCATGCGGAAAGCCCGTTTGGGCTGCGTGGGCATGCCTGCGGCTACGGGCGTTTTTCGTGGCGCCCCCGGCTGCAGCAGGGACACCCGCCGGTATGCAGCACGCCTTTTTCCTCCGCCTTGGCCAGCAGCCAGACGACGGCGACGAGAAAGGCGAGCGCCAGCAGGACGGACATGCTAGATTCCCATATTGTTGTAGCCGCAGTCCACGAACATGACTTCGCCGGTCACGGCGGAGCCGAGATCGGAGGCGAGGAAGACGGCGGCCTTGCCCACGTCTTCGGTGGTCACGTTGCGGCGGAGGGGGGCGTGTTCTTCAATATGGTTGAAGATCAGCTTGAAGTCGGAGATGCCGGAGGAAGCCAGCGTTTTGATGGGGCCGGCGCTGATGGCGTTGATGCGTACGCCCTTCGCGCCGAGATCGACGGAAAGGTAGCGGACGGAAGCTTCAAGGGCCGCCTTGGCGACGCCCATCACGTTGTAGTTGGTGATGATCTTCTGGGCCCCGTAGTAGGTCATGGTGAGCACGGACGCGCCGGGGTTCAGCATGGGCTCGAAGGCATGGCAGAGCGCGGTCAGGGAATAGGCCGAGATGTTCAGGGCCGTGGCGAAGCCGCTGCGGGAGGTTTCGATGAAACGCTTGGTCAGATCTTCACGGTTGGCGAAGGCGACGGAGTGGACGAGCACGTCCACGCTGCCCCATTTTTCCTTCACGAGAGCGGCGGCTGCGGCGATGTCCTCGTCGCTGGTCACGTCGCAGGGGAAGATGAACTCACCGCCGAGCTCCTCGGAGATGGGTTCCACGCGCTTATGGATGGCTTCACCGGCATAGCTGAACGCCAGCCGGGCGCCTTGTTCCTTAAAGCAGGAAGCGATTCCGTACGCGATGCTTCTGTTGTTGGCTACCCCGAAGATGAGGCACTTTTTGTCTTTCAACAGCATGGTTTCCTCGTGGTTGGTACTGATGTGGAAAAGGGGCCTCCGGCGGCCGGAGGGAAAGCTCCCCCGGCGACAGGCAAACCAAAACGATCCGGGACTCCCTTCATCGGCGGAAAGGCAGTTTCCGAAACGCGAAGAGGCCGGCCACGGGTGGCCCGGCAACCCTGCGGACGGGTTTGATGGCGTCGGCCATACGCGCCCGGCGGCATTTCCGCCGCCCGGCTTCCCGCCTGCCGAGTGCTGGGCGGACATACGGGAAAGCCCGGAGGAGGCCCTTTGAGATAAGCCCTCCTCCGGTTTTCCCTCATTTTATATTAGAGGGCAAGCTCGGAGCCGGTCAGGATGCGGTAGGCTTCGAGATATTTGTTCCGGGTGGCTTCGACCACTTCCTTGGGCAGGGCGGGCGGCGGCGGGGTCTTGTCCCACGGCTGCGCGGACAGCCAGTCGCGGAGGTACTGCTTGTCGAAGCTCGGCTGGCTCTGGCCCGCCTTGTAGCCCTCGGCGGGCCAGAAGCGGGAGGAGTCGGGCGTCAGCACTTCGTCGATGAGGGTCAGCTCGCCGTCAACCATGCCGAATTCAAATTTGGTGTCGGCAATGATGATGCCGCGGCTTTCAGCCCATGCGCGGCCTTCCTTGAAGAGGGCGAGGGCGATGCTCTCGATCTGGGCCGCAATGTCCTTGCCGAGGATTTCCGCGGCGCGGGCCGTGGAGATGTTCTCGTCGTGCTCGCCGAGTTCCGCCTTGGTGGACGGGGTGAACAGAGGCTGTTCGAGGCGGGCGGATTCCAGCAGGCCCTCAGGCAGCTTGTAGCCGCAGACGGAGCCGGTGGCCTTGTAGTCCTTCCAGCCGGAACCGGTGATGTAGCCGCGGACGATGCATTCCACCGGCAGGGGCTTTGCCTTCTTCACGAGGACGGAACGGCCTTCCAGCTCTTCGCGGTAGGGGGCCAGCGCTGCGGGGAACTTGTCCACATCGCTCTCGATGAGGTGGTTCTTGACGAGGTGGGCGAACTTCTTCATCCAGAACAGGGTGATCTGGTTGAGGATGACGCCTTTGTACGGAACCGGCTCGCTCATGATGACGTCAAAGGCGGACATGCGGTCCGTGGTGACGATGAGCAGGGTGGAGTCGTCGATATCATAAATATCGCGGACTTTGCCCCGGTTGAGCAAGGGGAATTCCTTGATGTCGGTTTTGGTCGTGACTTTCATGTGACGTCCTTTGGGCATTGGCGTGGTTTGAGCGTTGACGAGATTATTGCTTCCGGCATTCCATCGAGCGGGCATGGGCTTCAAGCTGCTCCATGCGGGCGAGCCGGGCCACGGCGTCCGCATTGGCGGCGGCGAAGGCGGGGCTGGCGGCGATGATGCTGGTGCGTTTGCAGAAGGTCTGTACGGAAAGGGCCGAAGAGAAGCGGGCCGTGCCGAGCGTGGGCAGCACGTGGTTGGGCCCGGCGAAGTAGTCTCCGAGGGGCTCCGGCGCGTAGGGGCCGAGGAAGACCGCACCCGCATGGCGGATGCGGGGCAGCACGGCCCACGGCTCGCGCATCAGCACTTCAAGGTGCTCCGGGGCCACGCGGTTGGCGAGGGCGACGGCGGCGTCCATGTCCGGCACGAGGACGACGGCGCTCCAGTCGGCCAGCGACTTGCGCACGATGTCGGCGCGGGGCAGGGTGGCGGACTGGCGTTCCAGTTCCGCGATGACGGCATGGGCCAGCGCCTCGTTGTCCGTGATGCAGATGGCGGAAGCCAGCGCGTCGTGTTCGGCCTGCGAGAGCATGTCGGCAGCGAGCCATTCGGGGTTGGCGGAATCGTCGGCGAGGACGAGGACTTCGCTCGGCCCGGCGATCATGTCGATCCCCACCCGGCCCTGCACGAGCCGTTTCGCGGTGGTCACCCAGATGTTGCCCGGCCCGGCGATGACGTCCACGGGCGCGACGGTTTCGGTGCCGTAGGCGAGCGCGGCGATGGCCCACGCCCCTCCCATGCGGTAGATTTCATGCACGCCGAGCAGGTGCGCGGCGGCAAGGATATGCGGGTTGAGGGTGCCGTCGGCACGGGGCGGCGTGGCCACGGCGATTTCGCGGACGCCTGCGGCCTGCGCCGGGATGGCGGTCATGAGCAGGCTGGAGATGAGCGGTGTGTTGCCGCCGCGCCCTCCGGGGACATAGAGCCCGGCCCTGTCCACGGCCTCGATCTTCTGGCCGAGGATCGTGCCGTCGTCGCGGGTGAGGAACCATGAACGATCTTTCTGGGCTTCATGGAAGGCGTGGATATTGTCCGCCGCCCGCCTGATGCAGTCGAGGCTTTCGGCGGGGATGCCGCGGGCGGCCTGTTCCAGATCCTCGGCGGGCACGCGCAGGGGAGGCCGCATATCCGGGCAGTCGAACCGCCGGACATATTCGAGGACGGCGCCGTCGCCGCCCTTGCGGACTGCGTCCAGCATGGCGCGCACATCCGTTTCCACGGTCTGATCGGGGTTGTCGCGGTTTTCCAGAAGCTGAAGCAGTTCCGGCCACATGGCTTCTGACGACAGCGACAGCAAACGACACGTCATGATGACTCCTTGGGCCTCCGGCGGGCCGGGGGCGTCTCCGGGGCTCCCCGGATGATGAAGGGGCTTGGTAAGAGCAGATGACTTTAGAGCAGGAACGCCGGAAAGTCGAGCCTCCCGCCGGCGTTTCCCTAAGTGGATTTTTAGGGGCGGCGCGGGCAATGGGCCGGATTGTTTTCGTTTTGGGTTCCGTCATGGAAGGCGGGGCTTCATCCGCACGGCATGGCGGAAGATACCGCCTTTTCCTCAGCTTTTCTTTGGCGAGTCCCATGAGTGAGCCGTTTTTATTGGCTATCTGCTTGGGACTCCAAGAAATAAGACATCAGACGTTTACTGCGGCACAATCGCCGTTTCAGTGTTGTGCGTGCGCGTCGCGCTCTTTACGCAGGGGCGGAAACAGGGTATCGCCTTGCTCATGAAAAGAGCGTTTTATCTTTTTGGAACCATTATCGGTGTGCTCGTGGCCCTTGGCCTCGCAGCCGTGGTTGGCGTCTATTTTTGGGCTACCCGGGATTTGCCGGGGTTTACCCGTATCGCCGATTACCGTCCCGCACTCACCACCACCGTTCTGGCGCGTGACGGGAGCGTCATCGGTTCTTTTTACCGGGAAAACCGTTTCCTCATTTCGCTCGATCAGATGCCCGACATGCTCCCCAAGGCTTTTTTGGCCGCTGAGGACGCTGAATTCTATGAACACGAGGGCGTGAACCCGGTCGCCATTTTCCGCGCCTTCCTCATCAACCTCCAGTCCGGCACGAAGCGGCAGGGCGGCAGCACCATCACGCAGCAGGTGATCAAGCGCCTGCTCCTGACGCCCGAACGCAGCTACGAGCGCAAGATCAAGGAAGCCATCCTCGCGTACCGTCTGGAGCATTACCTTTCCAAAGATGAAATCCTGACAATCTATCTGAACCAGACCTTCCTTGGGGCCAACGCGTACGGCGTTGAGGCCGCCGCGCGGACGTACTTCGGGAAAAACGCCAAGGATCTCACGCTCGCCGAGTGCGCCATCATTGCGGGCCTGCCCAAGGCCCCCTCCCAGTACAACCCCTACCGTGACCCGGACGCCGCCATCGGCCGCCAACATTACGTGCTGCGCCGCCTGCGTGAGCTGAACTGGATCACGGAAGCCGAGTACGACGCCGCGCTCAAGCAGCCGCTGGTGTTCAAGCAGATGGCGGACGGCATGGGCCGTCAGGGGGCGTGGTATCTGGAAGAGGTGCGGCGCCAGCTTATTGAGCTGTTCAGCGAGGAAAACGCCAAAAGGCTCGGCATCGAGCTGCCCGTGTACGGTGAGGATGCCGTCTATCAGATGGGTTTTACCGTGCGGACGGCTATGGATCCTCCGGCGCAGATGGCGGCTGATGAGGCGCTGCGTTCCGGGCTGGAAGGCTTTACCCGCCGCCAAGGTTGGCATGGGCCGGTGGAAAAGATCCCGGCGGCGGACTTGAAAGGGCGCATCGAGAAATCGCATTTCTCCCCGTATATGCTGGCGAACGGCGAACGGGTTAAGGGCATCGTCACCCGGATTACGGACAAGGGTGTGGACGTCCGTCTCGGCAAGTACAGCGGGTTCATTGATAACGCACAGTTGAGCTGGGCGAAGAAGACGCTCCGCAGCAAGCAGAAGTTCCTTGAATCCGGCGATGTCGTTTGGGTGGCCGCCGTCAGCGACCCCAAAAATCCGTACAATCCGGACGAGGCCGAACCGGGCAAGCCTATCCGCCTGTCGCTCCAATGCGTCCCGGAATTGCAGGGCGCGCTCGTATCCATTGAGCCGGAGACGGGCGACGTGGTGGCGATGGTCGGCGGCTACAGTTTTCAGGAAAGCCAGTTCAACCGCGCGACGCAGGCGTTCCGGCAGCCGGGGTCGTCCTTCAAGCCCATCGTCTACTCCGCCGCGCTGGACAACGGCTTTACGGCGGCTTCCGTCATCCTCGACGCGCCCGTGGTGCAGTTCCTTGAGAGCGGCGACGTGTGGCGTCCGAGCAACTACGAGAAAAACTTCAAGGGGCCGCTCCTGCTGCGCACGGCGCTGGCCCTGTCCCGCAACCTGTGCACTATCCGCGTGGTGCAGCAGATGGGGGTTCAGAAAGTCATTGAGCGGGCCAAGGATCTGGAGCTGGAGCCGCATTTCCCCGAAGTGCTGTCGGTCAGCCTCGGTGCGGTCGCGGTTACGCCGCTGAACATGACGCAGGCCTATACCGCCTTCGCCAACGGCGGTATGGTCAGCAAGGCGCGGTTCATCCTTTCGGTCAAGAATTTCTGGAATGAGACCATCTATGAGTCGCAGCCCGATCTGCGCGACGCCATTTCCCCGCAGAATGCCTATGTGATGTCCTATCTGCTCAAGGAAGTGGTGAACGCGGGCACGGCGACGAAAGCCAAAGTGCTCGGACGGCCCGTTGCGGGCAAGACCGGAACCAGCAACTACGAGAAAAACTTCAAGGGGCCGCTCCTGCTGCGCACGGCGCTGGCCCTGTCCCGCAACCTGTGCACTAT
>URTO01000051.1 GCA_900550745.1 uncultured Desulfovibrio sp.
ATAATGAGTCTCTATTCCGGCGCGCATGTGCTCATCACGGGAGGGTTGGGGTTCATCGGCTCCAACCTTGGCATCCGCCTTCTTGAAGAAGGCGCTTCCGTCACGCTCGTCGACAGCCTTATCCCCGAATACGGGGGGAACCCGGCAAACATCCGCGGTTACGAATCCCGCTTCAAGGTCAATATTTCCGACGTCCGCGATCCCCACAGCATGAAAACGCTGGTGAAGGGGCAGGATTTTCTGTTCAACCTCGCCGGGCAGACCAGCCATATGGATTCCATGGCCGATCCGTATACGGATCTGGACATCAACTGCAAGGCGCAGCTTTCCATCCTCGAAGCCTGCCGGAGCGCCAATCCGGGCATCCGCATCGTATTCGCCGGAACGCGGCAGATCTACGGCAAGCCCGACTATCTGCCCGTGGACGAAAGCCACCCCGTCCGCCCCGTCGACGTCAACGGCATCAACAAGATGGCCGGCGAATGGTATCATATCCTCTACAACAACGTGTACGGCATCCGCGCCTGTTCGCTGCGCCTCACCAACACCATCGGGCCGCGCATGCGCATCAAGGACGCCCGCCAGACGTTCCTCGGCGTGTGGGTCAGGCAGGTGCTCACCGGCAGGCCGTTTGAAGTGTGGGGGGGCGAACAGCTCCGCGACTTCACCTATGTCGATGACTGCGTGGACGCCATGATGCGCGCCGCGCTGCATGAGGAAGCCTTCGGCCGGATTTTCAACATCGGCGGCGGCAAGCGCATTTCCCTGCGCGATCTCGCCGATCTCCTCGTGGACACGGCGGGCGAAGGGGCTTATGAAGTCCGGGAATATCCCGCCGACCGCAAAAAGATCGACATCGGCGACTACTACGCCGACGACAGCCGCCTGCGCTCGCTCCTCGGCTGGGAGCCCCGGACGGAACTCAGGGACGGCCTCCGGCAGATCGTCGGCTATTACCGTCCCCGGCTTCAGGATTATTTATAAGGATTGCCATGAACGCACCCCTCATCCCACAAGCCAACCCCGGCGCGGCGTTCCGCAGCCGGCGCGACGCCCTGCTCAAGGCCGCCGCCGACGTGCTGGACGGCGGCTGGTACATCAACGGCAAACAGGTTCGGCAGTTTGAAGAGTCGTTTGCCGCGTTCTGCTCCGTGAAACATGCCGTCGGCGTGGGCAACGGGACCGATGCCATAGAGGTGGCCCTGCGCGCCCTCGGCATCGGCAAGGGCGGCCTCGTGTTCACGGTGTCCCATACCGCCGTCGCGACCGTCGCCGCCATCGAATGCGCCGGGGCGACGCCCGTGCTCGTGGACATCGATCCGGTGACCTATACCATGTCGCCGGAAAGCCTCGCCAAAGCGCTTGAGGCCGCCCGCGCGGGCCGTTACCCGGGCAGGCCCGCCGCCGTGCTGCCGGTCCACCTCTACGGATGCTGCGCCGATCTGGACGCCATCCGCGCCGTCGCCGGGGATCTGCCCCTCATCGAAGACTGCGCACAGGCCCACGGCGCGGCCTATAAGGGCCGTCCCGCCGGATCCTCCGGCATCGCCGGGACGTTCAGTTTCTACCCGACCAAGAACCTCGGCGCGGTGGGCGACGGCGGCTGTGTCGTCACCTCCGACGGCGCCCTTGCCGAACGTATCCGCAGCGTGCGCGAATACGGCTGGCGGACGCATTACCTGAGCAGCGAACCCGGCATCAATACCCGGCTCGACGAATTGCAGGCCGCCTTCCTCAACGTCCTCCTGCCCGAACTGCCCGCCAAGAACGCCAAGCGCCGTGCGCTGGCGGAGCTCTACCGTCGCGAACTGTCCGGCGTCCCCGGCCTCGTCCTGCCGACGATTCCAGATTTCGTGGAACCGGTTTACCATCTGTATGTCGTCCAATGCCCGGATCGCGACGAGGTGCAAAGGCGGCTCCGCGACAGGGGCGTGGGCACTGCCGTCCACTACCCCTTCCCTGTGCACCTTCAGGATGCCTACCGGGGCAGCGTGGCGCTCGCGCCGGACGGCCTGCCCGTTACCGAGGCCGTCATGCCGCGCATCCTCAGCCTGCCCATGTATCCCGAACTCTCCGAGGCCGACGCCGCTGCCGTTGCCGGAGCCGTCCGCGATGTCGTTTCCTCTCTGACCAAGGAGCGCGCATGAGTTCCGATACGCCCGGAAAACCCACCATTACGGGTCTGGTCCTCACCTACAACGGCGAACGCCTGCTCGGGAAATGCCTTGAGTCGCTCGCGTTCTGTGACGCCGTCATCGTCGTGGATTCGTTCAGTTCCGACGCCACGGAGTCCATCGCCCGGAAGCACGGCGCGACGTTCGTGCAGCATCCCTGGAGCGGCGCCCTCCCCCAGTTTGAATACGCCCTCGGCCTCGTCGAAACCGATTGGGTGATTTCCCTTGATCAGGACGAAATCTGTTCGGAACCGCTCCGTGACGCCATCCTCGCCGCCCTGCCCAACGCGCCCGCCGATCTCTGCGGCTTCACTCCGGCGCGGCGCTCGTGGTATTACGACCGCTTCCTCAAGCACAGCGGCTGGTATCCCGATCGCCTCCTGCGCGTTTTCCGCCGCAGCGGTGTCCACTTCACCCAGAGCGGCGCGCACGAGCACATCGACCCCAACGGACGCACACAGGAACTCGACGGCGACATCCTGCACTATCCCTACAAAGATTTCCGGGAACATTTGGACAAGATCAATTCCTACGCCCAGCAGGGGGCCGACGATCTCGCGGCGCGAGGCAAAAAGGGCGGCCTCGCCCTCGGTGTGCTGCACGGCATCGGGCGCTTCCTCCGCATCTATCTGCTCAAAAAAGGCTTCCTTGACGGCAAGGCCGGGTTCATCAACGCGGTCCACGGGGCGTTTTACGCCTTCCTCAAGTACGTCAGGGTCGATGAAGGCAACTGGGGTTTTCCCTACAACCACCGTTAAAAAAGGGAGAGGACATGGCCGAACTCAAATACAAGCGCGTACTGCTCAAGCTCAGCGGCGAGGCGCTCGCCGGGGAAAAACAGATAGGTATTGACCCCCATACGGTTTCAAAGATATGTGCAGAAATAGCCGATGTGGTGGATATGGGGCTTGAGGTCGCGCTGGTCATCGGCGGCGGCAACATTTTCCGCGGGCTGTCCGCGTCCGCCGAGGGCATGGAGCGTTCCTCCGCGGACTATATGGGTATGCTCGCCACCGTGCTGAACGCGCTTGCCGTGCAGGACGCGCTGGAAAAGACCGGCCATCCCACCCGCGTGCTTTCGGCCATCGCCATGCAGGAAGTTTGTGAGCCCTATGTCCGCCGCCGCGCCATGCGGCATCTGGAAAAGGGCCGTGTGATCATCTGCGCCGCCGGGACGGGCAACCCGTACTTCACCACGGATACCGCGGCGGCCCTGCGCGGCATGGAACTCAAGTGCGACGCCATCATCAAGGCCACCAAGGTCGACGGCGTTTATGACAAGGACCCCATGAAGCACGACGACGCCGTGATGTTCAAGCACCTCAGCTATGAGGAAACCCTGCGGCGGCACCTCAAGGTCATGGATTCCACGGCCATCACGCTGGCCCAGGAAAACCAGGTCCCGATCATCGTGTGCAACATGTTCAACGGCAGCATCAAAAAGGTGGTCATGGGCGAAAACCCCGGCACCACCGTCGAAGGAGATTAAGCGTTATGGATAAAGAAAGCGTCTTGCTGGATTCCGAAGATCGCATGGACAAGGCCCTCGGCGCGCTGGATCGCGAATTCAGCCGCCTCCGCACCGGCCGTGCCTCCACCGGCCTTGTGGACAACATCAAGGTGGATTACTACGGCACGCCCACGCCCATCAGCCAGCTCGCGTCCGTCGCCATCCCGGATAGCCGCACCATCACCATCCAGCCGTGGGATCGCGGCGCGTTCGCCGGCGTGGAAAAGGCCATCCTCAAGTCCGACCTTGGCCTGACCCCCGTGAACGACGGCAAGATCATCCGCATCTCCATCCCGCCGTTGACCGAGGAACGCCGCAAGGAGCTCGGCAAGCTCGCCCGCAAGTCCGGCGAGGAAGCCAAGGTCGCCGTCCGCAACGTCCGCCGCGACGCCAACGACCAGCTCAAGAAGCTGGAAAAGGACAAGGCCATCTCCGAGGACGAACTCAAGAAGGCCACCGATGACGTCCAGAAGCTGACGGACAAGTACGTCGCCAAAGTCGATGAAAAGTGCGCCGCCAAGGAAAAGGAAATCATGGATCTGTAAGAGGCGGAACCGGGAAGGGGGGAGAGGCCGCGCCAACAACCTGCCCTCTTCCCTTCCCGGCCCTCGCCTCCCGTCCTTTTGAAACTTTCGGCTGATGGGGGCGGCATATTGCTTCTCCCCAAAGGCAGGGAACGCCCCGTCTGAGGCGGATGGCCCCTTGAGCGGGCGGCTCTTGAAACGGGCATTCTCCGGGGGTATTCTGCCGGGGTTATCCCGCCGGAGTGCGCCGTTTCCGGCGGAATCCCCGCCGCGCCATGCCGGGGTGTCGCGCTGCCAGTGCAAAGGGGCCTCCACATGCCCGCTGAATGAGTGGAGGAAGCCCCTCCCTCCGGCCTTTTTACGTTGTTACGCTGAGGTTGCCTGACGTCCATGTCCGAACCTTCCCCGCTTCCGATTCCCGCCGCCTCGCTCCCGGCCCATATTGCCATCATCATGGACGGCAACGGCCGCTGGGCGCAGGCGCGCGGCCTGTCCCGCAGCGAAGGCCATAAGGCCGGCGTCCGCGCCGCCAAAGCCATTGTGACCGAGTGCCGCACGCTCGGCATCCGCCACTTGACGCTCTACACCTTCTCTCAGGAAAACTGGGGCCGCCCCAAGGATGAGGTCAGCCTGCTCTTCCAGCTGCTGGTCAACTTCCTTGGCGAAGAGCTTCCCTCCATGGAGCGCAACGGCATCAGCCTGCGCGTGTTCGGGGATCTCGACGGCCTGCCGCTTCCCGCCCGCACGGCCCTGCGCCATGCCATAAGCCGCACGGCGAAGTGTTCCGGCATGATCGTCAACCTCGCCCTCAACTATTCGGGGCGGGAGGAAATCCTTCGGGCCGCGCGCCTGCTCATACGGCAGGGCTTCAAGCCGGAAGCGGTGACCGAGGACGCATTCCGTTCGTGCCTGTATTCCGCCGGGCAGCCGGATCCCGATCTCATCATCCGCACCAGCGGGGAGCAGCGCATCAGCAACTACCTGACCTTTCAGAGCGCCTACAGCGAACTCTATTTCACATCCACCTATTGGCCCGACTTCACGCCCGAAGCCCTGCGCAAGGCTCTCGTCGAATATGCGGGCCGCAATCGCCGTTTTGGGCTGACGCAGGAGCAGATTCAATGATCATCACCTCAAAACATTTTCCGAGGATCGCCACCGGCGCGGTGCTTGTGGGCGTCCTTGGAACCGCCCTCTACCTTTCCGGGCCGTACCTTTTCGGCCTGTTGCTCCTGTTCACGCTGGTCGGCCTGTGGGAATTCTACACCATGTTCTGGCCGCTCAAGGCCAACATCGGCGGGCGCATCCTCGGCCTTGCGCTCGGCGGCCTGCTCATCACCGCCGCATGGATGCGCCCCGAAATGGTCGTCATGGCCCTCGCCTTGTCCACGCTCATCCTCGCCTGCATGTTCCTGTTCTGCTGGGCGCATGACGAGAAATACCGCTTCACGCGGGTGGCGGTGCTCGCCGGGGGGCTGCTGTACGTCCCCATGCTGATCATGCCCGCCCTGAATTTCTCCATCCACGAGCAACTGCTGCTCATCTGCACGGCGGCGGGCTCGGACACCGTGGCCTATTTCTTCGGCATGCGCTTCGGCAAGCACAAAATCTGGCCCAAGGTCAGCCCCAAGAAGAGCGTCGAAGGCAGCGCCGCCGGGCTCGCCGCCAGCGTGCTTGTGGCGGTATGCTTTGGCCTCGCATTCGGCGTGCCCACGGCCGGCGTCGGCGACTACGCCCTGCTTGGCCTTGTGCTCGGCGTCATGGCCCAGCTTGGGGACTTCTTTGAATCGGCGCTCAAGCGTTCCCGCTCGGTCAAGGATTCGGGCAGCGTCCTGCCCGGACACGGCGGCGTCCTCGACCGTGTGGACAGCCTGCTGTTCGTGATCCCGACCTACGAGTGCGCCAAGGCCCTCGTGACATTTTTCTGATCGGCGGCTTCTACAGTGCCGGAAGATTGAGGAAGGGAGGGAAAGCTATTTCCGGCTCCCTTCCTCAAGCCTGACGGCACGGAGCCCAGCCCCTGCAAAAGGCTTTTGCGGCCCTGTCCGCAGGGGCAGGGAATACCAGACGTCTCGGCACGCACCGCCGCCGAAACGCCAATACCGGGGAAGTTTCAGGACTTCCCTTTTTCGCACTGGGAAACGCATGCTCCGCTATATAACAGAACTTCCTTCGTCCGAGTGGGAAAACGCCTTTCCCCGCCCCGTCGCCCTCTTGGGCAGCACGGGCTCCATCGGCGTCAACACGCTGCGCGTCATCGAAAAACACCCGGATCTGTTCAATGTCGTCGCATTGGCTGGAGGCCGCAACGTCGAACGCCTGATCGGGCAGGCCCTCCGCTGGCGTCCCCCGTATCTGGGGATCCAGACCGAAGAGGGGCGCAAAGCCCTGCTTGCCGCGCTTCCATCCGGCTATGAACCGGAAATCCTCGTGGGCCCGCAAGGGTACGCGGAACTGGCCTCCCTGCCCGAAGCCTCCACGGTTCTTTCCGCGCAGATGGGCGCAGCCGGGCTGCGGGCTACGATGGCCGCCGCCGAAGCGGGCAAGGTCATCTGCCTCGCCAATAAGGAATCCCTCGTGCTCGCCGGTGGGATGCTCCGGGAAAACTGCGCGCGCACGGGGGCGGTCATCCTGCCCGTGGACTCCGAGCACAACGCCGTGTTTCAGGGCCTGCGGGGGCGCAACCCCGAAACGGTCAGGCGGATCATCCTCACGGCGTCAGGAGGCCCTTTCCGCGGCAAAAAACGGGACTTCCTCGCCACGGTGACGCCCGCGCAGGCGCTCAGGCACCCCAACTGGAGCATGGGCGCGAAAATCACCATCGACTCCGCTTCAATGATGAACAAAGGGCTGGAGATCATCGAGGCCCATCACCTCTACGGCCTGCCGCTGGAACGCATCGGCGTACTGGTACACCCGCAGTCGCTGGTGCATTCGCTGGTGGAATTTGAAGACGGCTCCCTCATGGCGCAGGCGGGAACCCCGGACATGCGCATGCCCATCGCCTACTGCCTCGCATGGCCGCTCTGCCTTGATGCGGGCGTTCCGCCTCTGGATCTTGCCCGTTCAGGCGCCTTGACCTTCGAGGAGCCGGACTTACATTCCTTTCCGTGCCTTGAACTCGCCTGCCGGACCATCGGCAAAGGTTCCGCCCTGCCCGTCGTGCTCAACGCGGCCAACGAGGTTGCGGTCGAGGCTTTTTTGTCCGGGCGCATCGGCTTCATGGACATCCCCGACATCATTGGCCGGGCTCTGGACGAGTGCTCGGCCCCCGATCCGGCTTCGCTCGAAGCCATCGAAACCCTTGACCACGAAACCCGGCTCCGCGCCGGCCTGTGGATAGAGAAGGTATAAATGGACTTTCTGCTCAACATACTCTCGCACTGGGAAAGCGCCCTTGCCGTGCTGCTTGTCCTTGGCGGCCTTATCTTTTTCCATGAACTCGGACACTTCGCCGTCGCCCGCCTGTTCCGTATCGGCGTGCGCACCTTCTCGCTGGGGTTCGGGCCCAAGCTCCTGAAGCTCCGGCGCGGCAAAACCGATTATTGCCTCTCCCTGATCCCCCTCGGCGGCTACGTGGCCCTTGCCGGGGAAGAGGATGAGGCCGAACAGCCCGATCCCAAAGGCAAAGAAATCGACGGCGTATTGTTCGCCCCCGAAGAATTGTACTCCGGCCGCCCCGCGTGGCACCGCCTTCTCGTCGTTCTGGCCGGCCCGGTCGCCAACTTCGTGCTGGCGCTGATCATTTACTGCGGCATCGCATGGGCGCAGGGCCAGACCTACCTGCTTCCCGAAGTCGGGGCCGTCTCGCCGGGGACTCCCGCCGCCGCAGCCGGCATCCAGCCCGGTGACCGTGTGCTGTCCATCGACGGCAAGCCCATCGAAAACTGGAACGCCGTTGCGGAAGGCATTGGGGCCGGGAACGGCAGCCCGGTAACCATCGTATTGTCCCGCAGCGGTTCGGAAATCACGTTGACCCTCACCCCCGAAGCCAAAACCCGCGCCAATATCTTCGGCGAAGAGAAACCCGCGTGGCTCATCGGCATTCAGGCATCCGCCGCGACAGGCCACCTGCCCCTCGGCCCCGTCGAAGCCATCGGAGCCGGATTCAGGCAGACGTGGGACATGATCGCCTTCACCTGCGAGAGCTTCGTCAAACTCGCGCAGCGCGTGGTTCCGTTGGACAACGTGGGCGGCCCCATCCTCATCGCCCAGATGGTCGGCCAGCAGGCCGAACAGGGCCTTTCCGCCGTACTGCTGCTTGCGGCGCTCATCAGCGTCAACCTCGGCATCCTCAACCTGCTGCCCATCCCGATCCTCGACGGCGGGCACATCGTCTTCTTTACGCTTGAGATGATCATGGGGCGGCCCGTCAGCGCCACGGCGCGCGAATGGTCCGCGAAGGTGGGCATGGCGCTGCTGCTTGGGCTGATGATCCTCGCCACATGGAATGATTTGACAAGGCTGTTCTCATGAATACCACGCTGATCATGAACGCCTCCGAGGGCCGCATCCAGTTTGTGCTGGAGCAGGAAGGCTCCCTCGTGTGCGCGCAGGAATGGAGCGCCCCCTCCAAGGGGACCGAACTGCTGACGCCCGCACTGGCGGACGCCTTCCAGCGCCTCGGCATCATGCCGTCGGACATCTCCCGCATCGCCTGCGTAGCCGGGCCGGGGAGCTTTACCGGCCTCCGGCTTGCACTGACGACAGCCGCCGCCTTCCGCCGGGCTACAGGGGCCGCCGTTGCGCCGCTCAATGCGCTCCAAGCCCTCGCCGCCTCCGTGCCTTTCGGCCTTCTCTTTCCCGTCCGCGAAACGCGCATCCGCGTGATCACCCACGCCCGGCGCGGCCTCGTGCACGGGCAGGATTTTCTGTGCTCCCCCGGTTCCGCCCTGCCCTCCCCCGTGGGCGAACCCGCCATGTGGGAAATCCCGGCGGCCTGCGGCGGGGAGCGCCCCGACTTCATGCTCGGCAGCGGCGTAGCCCGCAACCTGCCTCAGCTTCAGGAACTCTTCGGCGATCCCGCGCCGCTCCTTCTGCCCGCCCTTGTCCATCCCACGGCGCAGGCCCTGCTCGATCTGGCTCTCGCCCTGCCCAACGAAGCATGGGGGCACAAGGATCTTGATCCGCTTTATCTCCGCCCCTGCGACGCCGTAGACAACCTCGCCTCCATCGCCGCCAAGCGCGGGCAGGCCCCTGAAGAAGCCTATGCCCAGCTCGACAGGCTTCTGAGCCCCTCCGCCGAGGAAGTCGTGCGGGGAAGCAGATGACGATTGGGAGGGGCGGGGAAACCCTTCTGGAGAAGGGTTCTCCCCGCCCCTCCCAAACCCTCCCCACC
>URTO01000052.1 GCA_900550745.1 uncultured Desulfovibrio sp.
CTCTGGTTCCACCAATGGGAACATTGGATAAAAAGGCTGTTTTTCCACCCCGCTGAGGAGATGAAATAACCATATGCCATGACACGGCCTTTCAAAGTTTTCCCTCAGGGCGTTGGGCCTGTTGTTTGCCCATCGCCCTAAAGCAGCCAGCCGAACCGGGCGCGGAGCGGGGCGAGGTACTCGGCGCGGTGGGCTTCCCGGCCTTTTTCGAGACGGGCGATGTCGCCTTCAAGCAAGGCAAGGTCGCCCGCAAGCTGTTCGCGCCGGGGATCGGCGAGGGTCGCCATGCGCGCCAGTTCCCCCTGAATGGCCTCCTGACGGCGGCGCATGAGCGTCAGGCGGCGCTGGTAGCCGATATCCGGCCCGGCGATCCAGCGCGTTTCGGCCCACAGCACCCACAGGCCCAGATACATGCTCCGAAAGAGTTCTTCGATACGGTTCAGAGACGTTTGGACGTCCATCAGTTGTCTCCCCTCTTGATGGGTTCGATGATGGTACCCGCGGGAAGCTCCAGCGCAAGCTGGTCGTCCCGGAATGCCGCATCCGGCGTCTGGCGGTTCTTGACCAGCAGGATGGCCGAATAGCCGTCGGGATGCGTCAGCTTAAACTTGTAGGGCAGGGGCGGGTTGCCGTCGTCATAGGCAATATCCATGATCCAGCCCTTTTCCGCCGACCAGCGGACGGGCAGGCCGTCGGGCCGCAGCTCCAGCATCCCCGGCAGGATGCCGCCGGAGAGCGTAAAGGCGATGTCCCCGTTGGGCAGGGCGCGGGGATGGAGCCCCTCGGCCGCGCCGAAGACTTCGTGGAAACGGCCGCGCATGAGCGAGGAGAAGTCGCGCAGGGAGAAGGGCACGGGCCTGCCGAAATTGAGCTGCACCCGCTGCGGGCCCTTATGGACGATGGCCTTGTTTTCGTTGGGGGCGTAGGCCGTAAAGCTGTCCTGCGTTTCCTGGATGCGGGCCACCAGCGCGCCGATCCCGGCCATGACGTCGAGGCGTATGGGCAGGTAGCCGTTGCTCCAGAGCAGGGTTTCCACTCGGCGGGTGTCGCCCTGCGAGCCATAGCGGAGGCTGCCGCCCAAGCGGTACGGCCCGTGATCCGAGGCGCGGGCGGAAGCATAGCTTTGGTAGGCTTGCCATGCGGCGCTGGAGGCGTCCGAAGGCGCGGACGCCCCGATCTCCGGGCCGCGCGTGGCGCAGGCCTGAAGCGACAGGGCGAACAGGGCCGCGAGCATCAGGCGGAAAGGAACGGAAAGGCGGATGTTCATAGCGAATTCAGCTTATTGCGTATGGTTTCAGGGGTGGGGTGATCCAATTCGAGGGCCCGTTCCCATCCTGTGCGCGCTTCGTTTTTGAGGCCTTGTGCCTTGGCGATGTCGCCGTAGTGTTCCCATATGGTGGGATCGCCGCCGTCGGGGAGGCTTGTCGCCCGGCGGACGAGCGCCCATGCCTCGGCGTTTTCGCCCCGGCGGAAGTGCGCCCAGGCGAGGGAATCCAAAATGTACGCATGATCAGGGGCCTGTTTGAGCGCCGCTTCGAGCAGCAGGACCGCGCGATCCAGATCCTTGCCTTGTTCGGCCAGCGAATAGCCCACATAATTCAGGGCCTGATAGTCCTCAGGATTGCGGGCGATGATGGATTCCATCACGGCAAAGGCTTCGCGCTTGCGGCCGAGGGAATCCAGCACGCTGCCGTAGACATAGGCGATTTCGTCGTCCGAAGGCCAGATCTGCTGCGCCGCCGTAGCCGCGGCCAAGGCTTCCTTATAGCGATCCTGCAACAGGTACAGATGGATCTCCATGAGCCGGAAATCCCGTTCCGTGGGGAACTGGCTCTGGCCCTGAAGGATGAGCTGCATGGCGTCTTCGTAACGCTGCTGATCGTGCAGCAGTTGGATGCGCAGGCGCAGCGCCCGGTCGTAAAAACGGTTTTCCGGGGGAATGGATTCAAGGTAGTTCAGGGTTTCCTGCACGTCCTTGTGGTATTCGTAGGCGATGGCGGCGAGGTAGAAATGCACCTCGTCCGGCGCGTTGGGATCGTCCTTGAGGCCGTCGAGCAGGGCTTCCGCCTCCGGGTACATCCTCGCATCCAGAAAAAGCGTCGCCGCCGTGAGCTTGTAGCCGTAGGTGGCGGGGCCGTTCAGGGCGTAGTCCAAGGCTTTCTGCCCGTTTCCGGAGCGGATCTGCCCTTCGACCATCCTGATCCAGATGTCCGGGTTGTCCGGGTCCTGCTCGATGAGGCTGTTATAGATTTCGTTCGCCTCGGAGTACTGCTTGTCCGCTTCCAGCAGGCGGGCCAGCTCGAACCATGCGTCAACGAATTCCGGGCTTTCCTGCACGGCGAGCCGGAGCTGCCGGATGGCCCTGAGCGGCTGCTTGAGTCCCACGAGGGCCTGCGCATGGGCATACCGGACGAAAGACGTCCGCAGGCGCTGCGGCAGGGCTGAGAACACCTTGTCGGCTTCCTTGAAATGCCCGGTTTTGACGTAGAGGATGCCGAGCTCCTGCTGCACGAGCTCGGAGTCCGGGCGCTGCCTGCGGTAGTCTTTCAAAACCTTGAGGGCCTGCTCGTTGTCGCCCTGCTCAAGCCACGTCTCGGCAAGCAGGAGGTGCAGGCCGAGATCGCCGGGCACGCGCCTGACGGCCTGTTCGAGCAGGCTGCGGGCCTCGCTGGTTTCCCGGTTGAGCATGAGCCAGGCCGCCGCGTCGATGAAGGGCTGCGGCCTGTTTTCCAGCGTCAGGAGGAGCTTTACGGCCTCAAGGACGCCTTCCTTGTCGTCATTGCGGATGGACTGGTCGAGCAGGAGGGTCGCGTAGGTGCGCTGGGCCTCAGGCGAGAGATCCCATTGCACGGGCTCCTGCGGCGTGCTGCGGGCGCACCCGGTGAGCATCTGCACGGCCAGCACGGCGCAGGCCATCCCGCGCAGCAGATTGCGGACAAGCCCCGCGCCGCAGCGGGAACTTCCCCGGCGGGCGTGGGATGGCGCAGCCGCAAACGGGGCCGCGGGATGAGTGAGGCGAATGCGGAAGCTCATGAGCAGACTCTGGGGGTTGAAACACGATAACAGGGGATGACGAATACCCTAAACGGGAACGAACAACAACCGGAGATTGCGTATCCGAAACGCCGTTTCCCTTCTTAGTGCGAGATCCAGTCTTCGGAGAAGTCCTGAATATCGGCGGAGAGATGGGTCTTCAGCTTTTGGAGCAAGCGGGCCTCAAGCTGGCGCACCCGTTCGCGGGTGACGTTGTAGCGTTCCCCGATTTCCCGCAGCGTGACCGGATCGTCGGTCAGGAGGCGGTGCTCAAGGATATAGGCCTCCTTTTCGGAAAGCGAGGGCAGGATGTCGCGGATCTTGCTTTGGAGCAATTTGGCGATTTCCATACCTGCGAGGCTTTCCTCAATGCCGGGGCCGAGCGCGGGCAGGAAGTCCATGCGCGTGGCGCTGCCGGAATCGTCGCCGACGGTGGCGTCGAGGGACATATCGGAGGCGTCCAGCCGCTGCTGCATCTCCACGATCTGATCCTCGCCCACGCCGAGGCGCTCGGCGAGAACCGCCGCGTCGGGGTCGAAGCCTTCGGCAATGAGCTTCTGGCGTTCGCGGTTCAGATTATAGAACAGCTTGCGCTGGGCCTGCGTCGTGCCGATCTTGACCATCCTCCAGTTGTCCATGATGAACTTGAGGATGTAGGCGCGGATCCAGAACGCCGCGTAATAGGAGAACTTGATCCCCTTGTCCGGGTCGAACTTGTTGACGGCCCGCATGAGGCCGACGTTGCCCTCCTGGATGAGGTCGAGCACGTTCTGCATCCAGCGGCGCTGGAAGTCCATGGCGATTTTGACCACCAGCCGCAGGTGCGAGGACACCAGACGGAAGGCCGCGTCGCTGTCGCCGGTCTTCTGCACGCGGCGGGCCAGATCAAATTCCTCATCCGGCTTGAGCATGGGGAAGCGGCTCACTTCGCGCAGGTAGAGGTGCAGCGAGTCCTTGCTGGACGACAGGGAAGGCAGGTGCTGCTGCGACGGCACGGGCAGGGTATCGCCTTCGGGCAGGATGTCGGCGTCGGGGTCGAGCGCGGTCACGTCGTCTTCGGGCAGCTCGTCTCCGATGTCTTCGTCGTCCTCGGCGTCGGCTGCGTCCACGGGCTTGACGGCCTTGAGCGCGGCTGTTTTTCCGGGAACCTGTTTGGGGAGGATCTCCGGTTCGATGATTTCGGGCTCCACAGCGGTATGGTGCTCTTCAGCCGCCACTGCGGAAGGGGCCGGAGGCGCGATCGCGTCGGCGGCGGGCTCCCCGGTCGTTTGGCCGCCCTTGGCGGCCTTGGTGGAAATGCGACGGCTCATATGATTTGTACGTCCTTTTGCCATAAATCTTTATCAGAGTTGAGGGCGGTGGTCCGGGCTCCGGCGCCGGGCGGGACGCTCCGCGCGGACGCGCCTCATGGTGTTACGAAAAAAATCATGTGGAGGAGGGCCCGTACGGGGCGGCTCCTCAATCAGATGCTATAGTTTTGGTTTGTCCTTTTCAACGATTTTCAGTAGACAGAAACCCAAGGGGAGAGCCCGTGCCGTTTGGTGCGGGCTCCTGTTCACGAGCCATTCAAGACCTGCCCGCCTGTGAAGGGGCAGGAGACCATAAAGGAGAACCGCGTGGCGGATTTTCGTAGCGCACTCGCTTCCGGGCGCACCCTGCTGCTCGACGGGGGCATGGGGACCATGTTGCAGGCAAGGGGCCTGCCCGCCGGGGAACACCCGGAACTGTTCTGCCTTGATCGGCCGGACGTGCTCCGTGGGATCCACGCCGACTACCTTGCCGCGGGTGCGGACATCATCCTGACGTGCACCTTCGGCGGTTCGCGCCTCAAGCTTCCGGCGGGCATCGACGTGACGCCGTTCAACCGCACGATGGCCCGGATCGCCCGCGCCGCCGTGGACGCCGCCGGCCGGGAAGCCTTCGTCGCCGGCGACATGGGGCCGTGCGGGCAGTTCGTGCGCCCGCTTGGGGATCTGCACCCGCTGGAGCTCTACGAAGCCCTGCGCGAACAGGCGCGCGGCCTTGTGGAAGGCGGCGTTGATCTGTTCCTCATCGAAACGCAGTTCGATCTGGCGGAAGTGCGCATCGCCGTGGCCGCCATCCGTGCCGAAAGCGACCTGCCGATCATGGTTTCCATGACCTTCGAGCAGGGGACGAGCCTTACCGGGACGACCCCGGAAATTTTCGCCGAAACCATGCAGAACCTCGGCGTGGACGCGCTCGGCCTGAACTGCGGCCTTGGGCCCGAACAGATGGCCCCGCTTATGGAACGTTTCCTCGCCTGTTCGTCCGTGCCGGTGCTGGCCGAGCCCAACGCGGGCCTGCCCGAACTGGTGGACGGCAAGACCGTGTTCCGCCTGCCGCCCGAACCCTTTGCCGAAAAGACGGCGGCCTTCGTCGGCATGGGCGCGCGGCTCGTGGGCGGCTGCTGCGGCACGACCCCGGATCACATCGCGGCCCTGCGCCGGGCCGTCGATGCCGTCGGCCCCCGCCCCGCCCCCTCGGTGACGCCTTCCGGCATCGTGCTGACCACCCGCACCCGGCTGGTGCGCATCAGCCCCGCCGAGCCGTTCAAGATCATCGGCGAACGCATCAATCCCACGGGCAAGAAAGATCTGCAAGCGGAATTGCAGGCCGGGGAATACGGCCTCGCCATGCGGTTCGCCTCCGAGCAGGTGGCCCTCGGCGCGCCGATCCTCGACGTAAACGTGGGCGCGCCCATGGTCGACGAGGCCTTGCTCCTGCCCGAACTCGTGCAGCGCCTCACCGGAAAATACGCCGAACCGCTTTCCCTCGACTCCTCGCACGCGGAGGCCATTGCCGCGGCCCTGCCGTTCTGCCCCGGTTCCCCGCTGGTGAACTCCATCAGCGGCGAAGCGGGCCGCATGGAACATCTTGGCCCGCTGTGCAGGCAGTGGGGCGCGCCGTTCATCCTGCTGCCCATTCAGGGCCGCAAGCTGCCGGTGAAGGCGGCGGACCGCATCGCCATCATCGAGGACATGCTCGACAGGGCCGCCATGCTCGGCATCCCGCGCCGCCTCGTGCTCGTGGACGTGCTGGCGCTGGCCGTGGCTTCCAAGGCGGAGGCGGCCCGCGAGGGCCTTGAGACGATCCGCTGGTGCGCCGCGCACGGCCTTGCCACCACCATCGGCCTGTCCAACATTTCCTTCGGCCTGCCCGCCCGCGAACTCGTGAACACCACCTTCCTCAGCATGGCGATGGGCGCGGGGCTCAGCTCCTGCATCGCCAACCCCTCAAGCGGCCGCCTGCGTGAAGCCAAGGCCGCCGGGGACGTGCTCATGGGCCATGACCGGGATGCCGCCGCATTCGTGAACGGCTACGCCACATGGACTCCGGGCAACGGCGGGACGGCGGACGCCGCCGCGTTCGCCCGCGCCGCGGCGCAGACCGTGGAGGAGGCCGTGATCCTCGGCGACCGCGAAAGCGTGGTCGGGCTTGTGGAAAAGGAACTGGAAGCCGGGGCCGATCCCTTTGAGCTCGTGCGCGGGCGGCTCATCCCCGCGATCACCGAAGTGGGCTCGAAATACGAGCGCCGCGAATACTTCCTGCCCCAGCTCCTGCGCTCCGCCGAAACCATGCAGACGGCTTTCGCCCGCCTGAAGCCGCTTTTGGAACGCGAAGCCGATGCCGAGGCCCAGAAAACCATCGTCGTCGCCACCGTTGAGGGCGATATCCACGACATCGGCAAGAACATCGTCAGCCTCATGCTCGGCAACCACGGCTTCAAGGTCGTGGATCTGGGCAAGGACGTGAAGGCCGAAGCCATCGTCGAGGCCGCCGTTGCGCACAAGGCCGATCTCATCGGGCTTTCCGCGCTGATGACCACCACGATGGTCCGTATGCGGGACACGGTCGATCTTGTGAAGCAGCGCGGCCTCGGTGTCGACGTGATGGTCGGGGGCGCGGTCGTGACCCCGGCATTCGCGGAAAGCATCGGGGCCAACTATTCGTCCGATGCCGTGGACGCCGTGCGGCTCGCCAAGAGCCTCATCGCGGCCCGCAAGAACCAGTAACCCAAAGGAACAGCCATGCGCCGCCTTTCCTGCCTGATCGCCCTGCTGGCCTGCCTCGTGCTGGCCCTGCCCGCGTTCGCCGCCCCTCAGAAGGCCGATGCCGTCCCCGGCATCTCCGGCGAGGGGGTTCTCGATATCGTGAAAGCCAACAAGGGCAAGCTCGTCTTCATCAACTTCTTTGCCACATGGTGCCCGCCCTGCCGGGAGGAGATCCCCGAACTGCTCAGCATACGCAAAGCCTACCCTGCCGACAAGGTGGCCATCGTGGGCATTTCGCTTGACAGCGATCGCGGGAAGCTGGAATCATTCGTCGAGGCTATGGGCTTCAACTATTCGGTTTACCTCGCGGAGCCGGACATCCCCGCTCTGTTCGGGATTTCGTCCATTCCGTTCAACCTGCTGTACGACAAGGCCGGCAAGCTGGCCTTCGGAGGCCCCGGCATGGTCGGCAAGGAAGACCTTGAGGAAGCGTTCAACAGCCTTCTCAACTGATTTGGCATGCGTCCGGGGAACCCGCCGTTTCCCGGACGCCGTTTTCCCGGCCTGTTTTGGGGCCGGATCAACGGCGGCTACCCCCTGAGGGGAGGAAGTCGATGAACCTGAGCGTTCGCAAGGCCCGTATGGGCGATATCCGGGCCATCCACGCCCTTTTGATGACGAGTTCCGCCGATGGCCTGCTGTTGCCGCGTTCCCTGACCGATCTGTACGGTCACCTGCGCGACTTTTTCGTTGTGGAGTGCGACGGGGCCACCGTCGGCTGCGGGGCTCTGTCCATCATTTGGGAGAACATGGCCGAAGTGCGCTCGCTGGCCGTGGCCGCCCATGCGCGCCGGAAGGGATGCGGGCGGCTGATCGTGGAAGCCTGCATCGCCGAAGCCCGCGGACTGGACATCCATCGCCTGTTTGCCCTGACCTATCAACTGCCTTTCTTCAATGCGCTCGGCTTTTCCGTTGTGGAAAAGGAAGTGCTGCCCCAGAAGGTCTGGGTGGACTGTGTGCATTGCCCAAAATTCCCGGACTGCGACGAAACGGCTGTCCTGCTGGAAATCTAACCCGCCTTGCGGGACGTGGCCGTCCCCGAAGGAGCCTTCATGCGTATTACGAATCTCAAGCCTCTGATCAGCGAAGAAGCCATCCAGGCGCGCGTCAAGGAAATGGCCGAAGAGATCAGCGCGCTTTATAAAGATGAGCCTTTGGTCGTCGTGTGCGTGCTCAAGGGTGCGTTCCTGTTTTTTTCCGATCTCGTCCGGCATCTCACCTGCAAGCCGGAAATCGATTTCGTGCGCCTCGCCAGCTACGGCAGCGCGGCGCAGCGCTCCAAGGCGATCACGTTCACCAAGGATGTGGAAATCCCGCTTGAGGGCAAGCATGTGCTCATCGTCGAGGACATCGTGGACACCGGGCACAGCATGGATTTCCTGTTCCGCCAGTTTCAGGCGCGCGGCGCGCGGAGCCTGCGGCTTGCGGTCCTGCTCGACAAGAACGAGCGGCGGGAGGTGCCCGTCACTTCTCACTTCGTCGGGTTTGCCTTGCCTAGCGGGTTCGTCGTGGGGTATGGTCTGGACTACGCTGAGGGTTATCGGGAACTCCCGGCGATCTATGAGGCTGAAATAGAAGAATGACGAATGGCGGAGTCCCTATGATTGTTACATGCCCTAATTGCAGTACCAAATTCAATCTGCCCGAAACGCAGGCCGCTCCTGGGGCCAAATTGCGCTGTTCGGTGTGCAAGCACGTGTTCCAGCTTTCCGACGGCGTGAAGCCCGCGGAAATCCGTATGGAGCCGGACTTGAGCCTTTCTTCCCCGTCCCTTTCCATGCCGCCCAAGAAGAAGGGCGGGGCATGGGGCTGGGTGCTGACGCTGCTGCTCCTCTGCGCGGTTGCCGGAGGCACGTGGTGGGCTTGGACCTACACGCCGCTCTTCGATACCGTGAAGGAGATGATCGCGCCGCCCAAGAAGCAGGACCCGGTGGAGCTGGTCAAGAACATCGCCCTGCGCGGCGTGCGGCAGTACAACATCAGCAACGAAAAGCTCGGCAACATTTCGGTGGTTGAAGGGAAGGTCGTGAACGGCTTCAACCAGCCGCGCGAGCTGATCCGCATCGAAGCGGCGCTGTACGATTCCACGGGCAACGCGCTGGTTTCCAAACAGCAGCTTGCGGGCACGTCCCTGTCGCTGTTCCAGTTGCAGGTTCTCGGCGAGCAGGACATCGAGCAGGCCCTTGCCAACAAGATCGACATCATGGCGACCAATACCAATGTCCTCCCCGGCGGAGAGGTTCCCTTCATGGTCGTTTTTTACAGCCCGCCGGACAACGCCGCCGAGTTCGGCGTCAAGGTCATCGACGCGCGCATTCCCCCTGAGAAAGAGAAGAAGTAGGGGGATGAAGATTGGGGAGGGGAGAGGGAACCCTTCTGGAGAAGGGTTCCCTCT
>URTO01000053.1 GCA_900550745.1 uncultured Desulfovibrio sp.
GGGCAACACGGATAGAGATGAGGTTGAGCTGCGAGCTGTACATCGCACGCTGGGAATCAAGCACGGCAAGATAGCTGTCGATGCCCTGATTGTAGCGTTCCCCGGACAGGCGGTACGTCTCGGAAGTCGCATGGACAAGCGACTTCTGCGCATCAAGCTGCCCTGCAAGGGAAACGCGGTCGATCAGCGCGTCGGACACTTCCCGGAACGCGGATTGGATGGCCTTCTCGTAATCCGCCACCGCTATCTTCTTGTCCGCTTCGGAAACACGCAGGTTGGCGATGTTCCGCCCGCCTTCAAAAATCGGCAGGCTGACCTGCGGCAGGAAAGTCCAGATGCCCGTGCCGCTGTCAAAGAGGCGGGACAGCTCGTTTGAAGCCGTACCGATGCCCGCGGTCAACGCGATGCGGGGGAAGAAGTTCGCCCGCGCCGCGCCGATATTCGCGTTGGCGGCCTTGAGCGCATGCTCGGCTTGGAGAATATCCGGCCGCTGGAGGAGAACCGTGGAGGGAAGGCCCACCGGGATCTCCGGCCAAACCGGAAGCTCGGAGAGCGCCTTAGCGGGCAGCATGTCCGGGGTCACTTTCGTCCCTACAAGCAGGCCGAGCGCCGTGATGTCCTTAGCCACCTGCCCGCTGTAGCGGGCAATGTCCACCCGCGCCGTATCCACGCTGGTCTGCGCCTGGCGCAAATCCAGCTCGGACGAAACGCCCACGGAGTGGCGCCGCGCGATCATGTCGTATGACGCCTGCTGGCTCTTGAGCGTCTCCGTGGCGATATTCAAACGCTCACGGTCAGCCACAAGAGTCAGATAAGCCTGCGCCACTTCCGAAATCAGGCTCAGGCGGGCGCTCCGGTACGCCTCCTCGGTGCCGAGGTAGGTTTCCAGAGCGTTGTCCTTGAGGCTTTGGATGCGCCCGAAGAAATCAAGCTCATAGCTGGTCACGCCGACGCTGAGCGAGTGCTGGCGGGAAACCGTCTGTTCGCCCGATGTGGACAAATCGGCGGAAACGCCAGCGTTGGAGGACTCGCCGGAGGCGGAAACGCCGGGCATCAGATCCGCGCGCTGTATCTGATACAAGCCGCGGGCACGCTCGATGTTCAGCGCGGAGACGCGCAGATCCCGGTTGTTGTCCAGAGCAAGCTGGATGAGCCGCTGCAAGTGCTGATCGGTGAAGAACGTCTTCCACCCGATTTCCGAGGCCAGCTTATCGGTAGGCTGGGCGAGAACCGTGCCCTTGGGCATGAGGTCATCGGGCCAAGCCTCCGCCACCGGAGTCTCCGGGCGGACGTAGTTCGGGGCCATCGTGCAGCCGGGCAACAGTACCGCCAGCGCGAGCGCCATATACTTTGCTGACATCATTTGTGGGAATCTCCCGGTATGGTTTCAACGATGTTGGCCGTGCGGCGGCGCTTCGCCTTCTTCCTCTTCCAACGGAACGAGAACACGGAGGTCACCACGACGAAGAACACCGGGATGTAGAAAATCCCGAGGGCCGTCGCCGCGAACGTGCCGCCCATGACGCCCGTGCCGATGGCGTTCTGGCCGCCCGCGCCGGCGCCCGTGCTGATGGCAAGGGGCAGGATGCCGAGCAGGAAGGCCAGCGAAGTCATCAGGATGGGACGCAAGCGCATACGCGCCGCCTCAATGGTCGACTCAATGAGATCGCCTCCCTTATCGTGCAATTCCTTGGCGAATTCAACGATCAGGATGGCGTTTTTCGCCGACAGGCCGATGGTGGCGAGCAGGCCCACCTGAAAATACACGTCGTTGGAAAGCATCCTCATGTTCGCCGCGCCGAGCGCGCCGAGCACGCCGAGGGGAACCACGAGGATGACCGCGAACGGCACTGACCAGCTTTCATACAAGGCCGCGAGGCACAGGAACACCACGAGGATGGACAGGGCGAACAGGGCCGGGGCCTGCGAACCGGAAAGGCGTTCCTGATAGGACAGCCCCGTCCACTCGTAGCCGATGCCCTGCGGGAGCTGCCCGGCGAGCTTTTCCATTTCCAGCATGGCCGTACCGGAACTCACGCCCGGAGCGGGCTGCCCAAGGATTTCCACGGACGGCACGCCGTTGTAGCGTTCCAGACGCGCGGGGGCATACTCCCAGTGCGCGGAAGCGAACGAGGAGAAGGGAACCATTTCGCCCTTGGTGTTGCGGAAGAACCATTTTTCCATGTCTTCCGGCACCATGCGGAACGGCGCGTCGCCCTGCACATACACCTTTTTGACGCGGCCCTTGTCAAGGAAGTCGTCCGCGTAGGAGCTGCCCCAGACGGTGGACAGCGCCGAGTTGATGTCGGAGAGGTTCAGGCTGAGCGCGCCCGCCTTTTCGCGGTCGATGTCGATGCGCAGCTGCGGCTGGTCTTCCTGACCGTTGGGGCGCACGGCCACAAGGTTCTTGTTTTGGGCGGCCATGCCGAGAAGCTGGTTCCGGGCCTGGATGAGCGCCTCATGCCCAAGGCCCGACTTGTCCTGCAACTGGAAGTCGAAGCCGGTGGCGTTGCCGAGTTCCATGATGGCGGGCGGCGCGAAGGCGAACACCTGCGCATTGCGGATCTTCGAGAACGCAGCCATGGCGCGCTTGGAGACGGCATCCACCTTGAGGGACGGATCCTGACGTTCGCTCCAGTCCCTGAGGCGCACGAAGGCCATAGCCATATTCTGGCCGTTGCCCGCAAAGCTGAACCCGAGCACGCCCATCATGCTCTCCACGGCGTCCTTTTCGTTTTCAAGCAGGTATTTTTCAACCTGCTCCAGCACCTTGGTGGTTTCTTCCTGCGTGGAGCCGGTGGGAAGCTGTATCTGGGCGAACAGCATCCCCTGATCCTCGTCAGGCAGGAAGCCCGTGGGCAGGGCCTTGAACATGAAGATCAGGCCGCCGATGAGCACCAAATAGATGATCATGAAGCGGGCCGCGCGCCGGATGACATAGGACACGCCGGACTGGTAGCGCATCGTCGCGCTGTCGAACCAACGGTTGAACCAGCCGAAAAAGCCGTGCTGCGAATGTACGTGATCCCCGCCGATGGGCTTCAGCATCGTGGCGCAGAGGGCCGGGGTCAGCACGATGGCGACCACCACCGACAGCACCATGGCCGAAACGATGGTAACGGAGAACTGCCGATAGATGACGCCCACCGAGCCGCCGAAGAAGGCCATGGGCACGAACACGGCGGAAAGCACCATGGCGATGCCGACCAGCGCGCCGGTGATCTGATCCATGGATTTGCGGGCGGCTTCCTTGGGCGGGAGCTTCTCCTCGCTCATCACGCGCTCCACGTTTTCGACGACGACGATGGCGTCGTCCACAAGGAGGCCGATGGCGAGCACCACCGCGAACATGGTCAGCGTGTTGATGGAATAGCCGAACGCCGCCAGAACGCCGAACGTGCCGAGGAGCACGACGGGCACGGCGATGGTCGGGATGAGGGTGGCGCGGAAGTTCTGGAGGAACAGGTACATGACCAGAAACACCAGAAGCACGGCTTCACCGAGGGTCTTCACCACTTCATGGATGGAGATTTCCACCACGGGCGTGGTGTCGAACGGATACACGGTCTTCAACCCCTGCGGGAAGAAGCTCTCGGCCCCTTTCAGGTACTCGTCGATGCTGGACGCGGTTTCCAGCGCGTTGGCGCCGGTGGCGAGCTTCACCGCGATGCCGGTGGAGGACTTGCCGTTGAAGCGGCTGAGCGTGGAATAGCTTTCACTGCCCAGCTCCACACGGGCCACGTCCTTCACCCGGATGAGCGAGCCGTCCGTGTTGGTGCGCAGGATGATATTGCCGAACTGTTCCGGCGTCTGGAGGCGTTCCTGCACCGAAATGGCGAGGTTCATCTGCTGCCCCGGAACGGAAGGCGTGCCGCCGAGCTGCCCCGCGGAAATCTGCGCGTTTTGGGCGCTGATCGCGTTGAGCACGTCGCTCGGCATCAGGCTGTAGCTCTGGAGCTTGTAGGGATCGAGCCAGATGCGCATGCTGTACTGGCTGCCGAAGACCGACACTTCGCCGACGCCGGGAAGGCGGCTTATCGGATCCTTGAGGTTGGTCACCACGTAGTCCGCGATGTCGGCGTTGTCCATACTGTTGTCTTCGGACACAAAGGCGTACACCTTGAGGAAGTTCGCGGCGCGCTTGCGGACGGAGATGCCCTGACGCTGCACTTCCTGCGGGAGCAGGGGGGTAGCAAGCTGGAGCTTGTTCTGCACCTGCACCTGCGCGATGTCCGGGTCGGCGTCCGCGCTGAAGGTCAGCGTGATCTGCGCCTGCCCCGAAGAGTCGCTTGTCGAGGACATATACAGCAGGTGGTCAATGCCGTTCATGTTCTGCTCGATAACCTGCGTGACGGTGTCCTGCACGGTCTGGGCGGACGCGCCGGGATACTGCGCCTCAATGCTCACGGTCGGCGGCGCAATGGACGGGTACTGCGAAATCGGCAGGTTGAGGATGGATATCCCGCCCGCCAGCATAATGATAATGGCGATCACCCATGCGAAGACGGGACGATCGATAAAGAAACGTGCCATGAAAAAGCCCCCTACCGCTTCTCGGAAGCAGGCGCGTCCTGCTTGGCCGGGGTGGGTTCGGCAATGCGGACGAGCGCGCCGGGACGGATTTTCTGGAGGCCCTCGACGATGACCTTGTCACCGGCCTTGAGCCCGTCGAGCACGACCCAGTTGGTGCCCTGCGTGCGGCCCACCTTGAGCGGACGGATTTCTACCTTGTTTTCGGCGTTGACCACATACGTGGTGGGGTTGCCCTTGGCGTCGCGCAACAGGGCGCGCTGGGGCAGCAAAATGGCCTGATCGTCCACGCCTTCGTTCAGGATGGCGCGCACGTACATGCCCGGAAGCAGTTCCTGCTTGGGGTTCGGGAAGATGGCCCGCAAGGTCACCATGCCGGTGCTCTCGTCCACGCTCACGTCCGCGAACTGGAGCGTGCCGGTAAGCCCGTACTCGCTGCCGTCTTCAAGCAGCAGGCGCACCGCCGCGTGATCCTGATCGGCGCGCTGGAGCCTGCCTTCCTCAAGGGAACGCTTGAGGCGCAGGACTTCCGTGCTGGACTGGGTCACGTCCACATAGACGGGATCAAGCTGCTGCACGGTGGTCAGGGGGCTGGCCTGGTTTTCCGTCACCAGCGCGCCCGGCGTCACCAGGGAGCGCCCGCTCCGCCCGGAAATGGGGGAGGTGACCTTGGTATAGGCCAGACGGATGCGCGCGTTTTCCACGGCGGCCTTATTGACGCCCACGTCGGCGAGCGCCTGCTTGTAGGCAGCCTCGGCGTCTTCAAATTCCTGCTTGCTGACCGCGCTGATGTTCACCAAGTCCTTAAAGCGCTTCATCTTCAGGCGCGCGGGGGCCACATTGGCCTCGGCACGGGCGAGGTTGGCCTTCGCGCTGTCGAGATCGGCCTGATAGGTGGCGGGATCAATCTGGTAAAGGACATCCCCGGCCTTGACGTCCGCGCCTTCCACAAAGAAACGCTTCTGGATGATGCCGCTCACCTGCGGACGCACTTCAGCGATCTGGAAACCCGACGTGCGGCCGGCAAGTTCCGTCGTGTACAGCACCTTCTGCGGGGTCACGATCTCCACGGCCACTTCCACGGCGGGAGCCGCCTGGGACTGGGCCCCCGTCTTTTCGTCCTTGCAGCCCATGAGGGACAAGCAGCCAAGAAGCCCGGCCAACAAAGTCACACCGAATCGGAAGAGCCGCCGTTCATGCTTCACCAACATATAACCTCACTCTCAGGTTGTCGGCGCGGTTCAATCATCACGCGCCCATAGAAAATACAAGCGACTTGCGTTCTCGCAGGTTGCTTGCATAGTTTGACAAAAACAAATTGAATAGAGTAAGCTCTATCCGTTCAAGTGCTATACTTCCCGAAAGGATGACTGTCAAGATGGAAAAACACACGGCCCGCAAGTATTCCTCGCCCATCCGAGAGCGCCAGGCAAACCAGACCCGCACCAACATCCTCGACGCCACGCAGCGCCTTTTCCTTGAGCGCGGGTACGCCAAAACAACGGTGGAAGCCATCGCTCAAGAAGCGGGTGTCGCCAAGCAGACTGTCTATGCCGTCTTCCGCTCCAAAAACGGCATCGTGGCCGAATTGCTGGACCGGGCCGTCTTCACGGAGCGGGTGTTTGAGCTGCACGATCGCTCACTTGAAACGGCGAACATCCACGAAGCGCTGAAGCTCACGGCGCAGCTTGTCCTTCAGGTGCACGAATCCCAAAGCCCCGTCTTCGACCTGCTGCGCGGCGCGGGGATGCTCGATCCGCAATTGGCCCGCGTCCAGAATGATCTCCGATGCGTCAACAGGGACAGGCAGGAAACCCATGTGCGGTTCCTGCTCCGCGGGCGGCGGCTCAAGGAAGGCATTGATATGGGGATGGCGCTGGATGTCTTCTGGTGCCTCACCAGCCGCGACATCTACCGTATGCTGGTGCAGGAGCGCGGGTGGGACGGCGAGACGTACGCCAACTGGCTGTACGAAATGCTCGCCAACTCGCTTCTCCATGTGAGCGAGGAGCACCCGGACGGGGAACAGGAAGCACGGACGGAAGCCTGTCCACCCGTGCAGCGGTAGGAAAGCGGGCGCATATTTGTTTGGGAACCTTCAAGCAGTGAAACGCCCCTCGCTGTGGCTGAGGCTTTTTCCTTGACGCCGCTGCGGAACGGGTCGCTGGAAACGGTTCCGCGCCGCTGCCCGAAAAAGGCTCAGCCCTTTTTGTTCACGGTAATCCGGCTGACCACCCGCCCATAGTACGGGCTGCCGTCGCTGAGAACGGGCGCATTGGGATGGCGGGCCTTAATGCGGGCGATGACCACTTCGAGCTTTTTCATCTGCCGGATCTTTTCCTGTTCGTCCCCGCACTTCTCCAGTGCGTCGACGATGGACTGGGCCTCTTTCCGGTCAAGAACCTCTTCAGGGACATAGCCCGCATTCTTCAAGAGCTTGTAGGCCATGCGGAGGTCTTCGGGGATATGCGAATCGTCTTCCAGCTCCAGCGGCTTGCCCGCTCCGGGAAGGGAATCAAAGTCCCCCCGCTCGCAGGCTTCCCGAATGCGCTGCTCCGCGATAATGCTTATGGCGTCCATCGTAACCCCCTGAAAGTCCGTCTTTTCAGATAACGTATCCCTCGCGGGCCCCGTCCGCAAGGGGTTGGCTTCCCCGGAGGGGATACTCTGCGGATCGGTTCCGGCATCAGGGCGGAATTGTACTCTTTCTCCTTTATTCCGGCCCGATTTTATGCAAGAAAATTCCCTTTCGGTTCACATAAAAATGCGCTATAGTCGTTAACTTGAGGAAAAGATCCCAAAGAGATCCTTTTCGCCTTGTTGTCCACACGTACTGAAGCGCTTCCGTATCTCATACGGAGATTACCTTACCTCAGGAGGAACCGCACAATGAGCTTATTGTATCAAAAACATGCTTCCCGCCCCCTGACGCTGGACAACCGCGTCGAACCCGAACTGTACCGCGACGTTTTCCCATATACGCATGTCAGCCGCATCGAATTTGATGATACGTTTCTCGTCCCCCGCCCGGCTGATCCCATGTTCATCACCGACACCACCTTCCGCGACGGCCAGCAGGCCCGCCCCCCTTACACCGTCAAGCAGATCGCCCGCATCTACGACCTGCTCCACAAGCTCGGCGGCAAGAGCGGGCTCATCCAAGCCTCCGAATTTTTCATGTATTCCCCCAAGGATCGCAAGGCCATCGAAGTCTGCCGCTCCAGAGGCTACCGCTTCCCCCGCGTCACCGGCTGGATCCGCGCCAACATGGACGACCTCAAAATCGCCCATGATATGGAATTTGATGAAGTGGGCCTGCTCACCAGCATGTCCGACTACCATATCTTCCTGAAGCTCGGCAAAACCCGCGAACAGGCCATGAACGACTACCTCAAGGTCGTCACCAAGGCCCTCGAATGGGGCATCGTGCCCCGCTGCCACTTCGAGGACGTGACCCGCGCAGACATCTACGGCTTCTGCCTGCCCTTCGCGCGCAAACTCATGGAGCTTTCCCGCGAAGCGTCCATGCCCATCAAGATCCGCCTCTGCGACACGATGGGCTACGGTGTGCCCTTCCCCGGCACGGCGCTTCCCCGCTCCGTGCAGCGCATCGTCCGCGCCTTCACCGACGAAGCGGGCGTCCCCGGCGCATGGCTCGAATGGCACGGCCACAACGACTTCCATAAGGTGCTCGTCAACGGCGTGACCGCATGGCTGTACGGCTGCGGCGGCGTCAACGGCACGCTCATGGGCTTCGGAGAACGCACCGGCAACGCGCCCCTCGAAGCGCTGGTCATCGACTACATTTCCCTCACCGGCAACGACGAGGCCGCCGATCCCACCGTCATCACGGAAATCGCCCAGTATTTCGAGAAGGAACTCGACTACCGCATCCCGGACAACTACCCCTTCGCGGGCAAGGACTTCAACGCCACCAGCGCGGGCATCCATGTCGACGGGCTGGCGAAGAACGAAGAAATTTACAATATCTTCGACACCACCAAGATCCTCAACCGCTCCGTGCCGATCATCATCAACGACAAGGCGGGGCGTGCCGGCGTAGCCTACTGGATCAACCAGCAGTTCAACCTGCCCCCGGAACGGCAGGTATCCAAGAAGCATCCCGCCGTCGGCCAGATCCACGCCAAGATCATGGCCGCCTACGAGGAAGGCCGCAACACGTCCTTCTCCAACAAGGAAATCAAGCACCTTGTCCGCCGCTTCATGCCTGAGCTCTTCGACAGCGAGTTCGACCAGATGAAGCGCATCGCCGGGGAACTGGCCTCCAACCTTGTGGAGCGCCTGGCCCGCGACTGCCAGACGACGTCGGATACCGAAACCCTCACCGCACAGCTCCAGCAGTTCGTGCATGACTACTCGTTCATCCAGTATGTCTATGTCACTGACGTCAAGGGGCATTCCACAGCCATCGCCATCAGCGATCCCGGCGATCAGAAGGGCTATAAGGCCTTCCCGATTGGGTTCGACTACTCGAACCGCGAATGGTTCCAGCAGCCCATGCGCACCGGCAAGCTGCACATCATGAACGTGCACCAGTCGCAGGTCACCGGGCAGCTCATCATCACCGTGTCCACGGTGATCACCGATGCCAACGACGAGATCATCGGCGTCCTCGGCGCCGACATCCAGCTTGAGGAAATCATCGAACAGCAGACGGTTCAATACCCGCGCCTGCTTTCCTGTCTCCTGCCGGACACCGATCGCGTCATACATAACCTCCAGAGTGCCCACCACTGGTCCAACCTACCAGAGCGATGTCATCCAGAATTCTTTTGGCCTCAGCTG
>URTO01000054.1 GCA_900550745.1 uncultured Desulfovibrio sp.
AAAGTCTTTGGAAAGGGAGGGATGGGGTTTGGGGAAGGGAGGGAAAAGCTTTTCTTCAGAAAAGTTTTCCCTCCCTTTCCCAATAACATTCCCGCTACATCCCCAAATACGCTTTCTGCACGGCGGGATCCGTGAGGAGCTTGTCGGCGGAGTCTTCCATGACGATGCGGCCGTTTTCCATGACATAGGCGCGGTTGGCGATACGGAGCGCCTGGTTGGCGTTCTGCTCGACGAGGAAAACGGTGGTGCCGTCGGCATTGATCTTCTCAATGATGGAGAAAATCTGCTGGATGATGATCGGCGCGAGGCCGAGGGACGGCTCATCAAGCAGGAGCAGCGTCGGACGGGCCATGATCGCGCGGGAAATCGCCAGCATCTGCTGTTCGCCGCCGGACAGCGTGCCGCCCGTCTGGTTGCGGCGCTGGGCGAGGATGGGGAACAGATCAAAGATGTAGTCGAGATCCTTCTTGATGTTGTCCTTGTCGTTGCGGAGGAAGGCGCCGAGATCCAGATTCTCCTGCACGGTGAGATCGGGGAAGATCAGGCGGCCTTCCGGCACCTGGCTGATGCCGAGCGCCACGATCCTGTTGGGCTTGAGCGTGTGGATGGGCTGCCCCCGGAAGAGGACTTCGCCGCTGCGCGGAGGCGTACCGCCGCAGATGGTCATCAGCGTGGTGCTCTTGCCCGCGCCGTTGGCCCCGATGAGCGTGACGATTTCCCCGTCGTTGATGCGGATGTTCACGTCCCGAAGGGCCTGAATGTTGCCGTAGAAGGTGTTGACGTTGCGAAGCTCAAGCATGGTCGGATTCTCCAAGGTACGCCTTGATGACGCGGGGGTTCTCGCGCACTTCCTGCGGCGTGCCCATGGCGATTCGGGAGCCGTATTCCATGACGTAGATGCGATCCGAAAGGGACATGACCATGCCCATATCATGCTCGATGAGCAGGATGGACAGGTCGAACTCCTTCCGAATGTGCAGGATGAGCGACTTGAGTTCGAGGGTTTCCTGCGGGTTCATGCCCGCGGCGGGCTCGTCGAGCAGCAGCACGGCGGGATCGGTCGCCAGGGCGCGGGCGATCTCCAGGCGGCGCTGCGCGCCGTAGGGCAGGTTCCGGGCCTCGTCCTTATAGTGCATGTTCAGGCCGACCTCGCGCAGCAGCTCATAGCTGCGGTCGATGGTGGCCTGTTCTTCGGCCCTGGTGCGCGAGTCCTGAAAGACAGCACCGACGATGCCCGCCGACGTGCGGCAGTGGCGTCCGATCATGACGTTTTCGAGCACGGTCATGGTCGGGAACAGGCGGATGTTCTGGAACGTGCGGGCCATGCCGAGCGAGGTGATCTCGTTGGGCTTCATGCCGTTGAGGGTCGTGGAGCTGGCGGGCTTGCCGTTGCGTTCGGGCAGGTGAAGCTGGACGGTGCCTTCGGTGGGCAGGTAGATGCCGGTGATGCAGTTGAAGAACGTCGTCTTCCCCGCCCCGTTGGGGCCGATGAGCGCGACGATTTCCTGCCGGTTGATCGTGAGATCCACCTCGTTGAGCGCGCGCAGGCCGCCGAAGTTCTTGGACAGGTTGGTTACTTCGAGCACAGGGGTGTTCATGCCTGGCCTCCCGTGGCAGGAACGTCGAAAGCCGACTTGGAGCTGTCGATCTTGTCCTTGTTCGTGATCTTGTACGTGCGTTTTTCGCCGGAGATGAGCCCCTGCGGGCGGTAAATCATCATGATGACCATGACGGCGCCGAACAGGAGCATACGGTATTCGGAGAACGCGCGCAGGTATTCGGGCGCGAGCACCAGAATGGCCGCCGCGATGGTGACGCCGAGCACGGAGCCCATGCCGCCGAGCACCACCATGGACAGGATCATGGCCGATTCCATGAAGGTGAAGCTGGCGGGGTTGATGAACGTGGTCTTGGCCGCGAAGATGACCCCGGCGAACCCGGCCCAGCAGGAGCCGAGCGCGAAGGCCGAGAGCTTCACCTTGGTCAGGTCGATGCCCATGGCTTCACAGGCGATTTCGTCTTCACGCAGGGCTTGGAGGGCAAGGCCGATGCGCGAGTTCTTGAGGCGCCCCACGACGATGATGGTGACGACCACGGCGGCGAGGACGATGTAATAAATGTAGTTGGTCGCTTCGGTCACGCCCATTTCCATGCCGAACAGGGATGGGCGGCTGATGTTGGACAGGCCGAAGGAGCCCTTGGTGACGCTTGTCCAGTTTTCCAGCACGAGGCGGATGATTTCGCCGAAGCCGAGGGTCACGATGGCCAGATAGTCGCCCTTGAGCCGCAGGACGGGGAAGCCGAGCATGAGGCCGAACAGGGCCGCCATGATGCCGCCCACGGGCAGCACGGCCCAGAAGCCGAGGCCGAAATAGGTGTTCAGCAGGCCGTACGTGTAGGCGCCCACGGCGTAGAACGCCGCGTAGCCGAGCACGAGCTGCCCGGCGAGGCCGACCACGATGTTCAGGCCGAGGCCGAGCATGATGTAGATCAGCGCCGAGATCATGATGTTGATCTGGTACATGGAGCTGATGTACGGCATGGCGATCATCAGGGCCGCGACGAGGCCGAGGCAGGTGTAGCGGGGCTTGGGCCGCCGGACGGCCTCAAGCGCGCGGGAGAAGGCCGAAGGGCCGCTGGAAACCGTCCCGCGGGCTTTGCGTTCCATGCTCCAGCGCCAGAAAATGGCGAGCACGAACGCGCCCACGCCGATGGAAGCCATGTTTTCCCAGCGGAACAGGATCGTGTTGTTGAGGGCGTCCACCTTGAGGACGACAAGCGGGAAGGTGAGCGCCATGAACCATACGCTGACCATGAGCGCCTTTAAAATCATGTTCATGTCGGCCTCCCTTAGACCTTTTGAACCTTGGGCTTTCCGAGGATGCCCGCCGGACGGAAGATGAGGATGAGCACCAGCAGGGCGAAGGCGAGGGCGTCTTCGTAGGCGCTGGAGATATAGCCGGTGGCGAAGCTTTCGCACAGGCCGAGCACAAGGCCGCCGACCATGGCGCCGGGGATGGAGCCGATGCCGCCGAGCACGGCGGCGGTAAAGGCCTTGATGCCCGCGATGAAGCCGATGAAGAAGTTCACCTGCCCCACGTGGTTGGCGATGAGCACGCCGCCGATGGCGGCCAGCGACGAACCGATGATGAACGTCAGGGAGATGATGCGGTCGGCGTCGATGCCGAGCAGCATGGCCATCTTGCGGTTCTGCGCTGTGGCGCGCATGGCCTTGCCCATCTTCGTGTACTGGATGAACAGCGTAAGCGCGATCATCGTGATGAGGCTGGTGATGATGATCAGGAAATCGCTGGTGCCGATGATGTGGGAGATGGGATCCAGAAACTCAAAGTCGGTGATGAGCTGCGGAAAGGCCACAAAGTCGGACGTCTGAGCCAGGCTCACATAGTTCTGGAGGAAGATCGACACGCCGATGGCGGAGATGAGGGGCGAAAGCCGGGGAGCGCCGCGCAGGGGGCGATAAGCGATCTTCTCGATGGTGTAGCCATAGGCCGCGCACCAGATCACCGCGGCCAGGGCGGCGATGACGATGATGCCCGCCGCCGGGAACCCCATGATGCCGAGCGCGCTCGCCACGATGAGCGCGGTGAACGCGCCGATCATGTAGATTTCCCCGTGAGCGAAGTTGATGAGCTCGATGATCCCGTACACCATCGTGTAGCCCAGCGCGATGAGCGCGTAGATGCTGCCTCTGGTGAGTCCGCCACAAAAGAGTTCGACGAAATATTGTAAATCCATTGGCCCTGCTCGCTGGTTTCTCCGGTGAACCTCCGGCTCCGGGGGGGGGCCCCCGTCCCGCCCGCCTCAGCGTCCGCGGGAAGCCCGGAAAAATCGTTTAGTAAGAAAGACAGCCGCCCGTCAGGATGCCGCCCCGCAACGTGCGGTTCACCCTGCACCCTCCGGACGCGTCGCGGAGGATGCAGGGTGAACATTGGCGTCATACCCGGAAAAGGGAATGACGTATCGTTACTTTAGCTCGACGAACTCGCCGTTCTTCACTTCGTAGATGGAGAAGCCGATGCCTTCGGCGTCGCCCTTGTCGTCAAACTTGATGGTGCCGAGGGGGGTATCCACCTTGTTCGTGCGGAGGGCTTCCATGATCTTCTGGGACTCGGTGCTGCCGGAAACCTTGATGGCTTCGAGCAGGGCGATCGTCGCGGAATAGGCGTTGTCATAGAAGGCGCCCGGCTCGGTGCCGTACTTCTTCTTATGATTTTCGTGCGCCTGAATGTTCATGGGCAGCTTGGACACGTCGGTGGGGCCGGTGGCGTAGACGCCTTCGGCGTTCTTGCCGGCGACCTTGATGAACTGTTCGTCCTTCACCCCGTCGGGGCCGATGAAGGGGATCTTGATCTTCTTTTTGGCAAGCTGCTGGACGAGCTTGGACGCTTCGGGATGGTAGCCGCCGAAGATGATGCCGTCGGCGCCGGACTTGCGGATCTTCTGGATCACCGCGCCGTAGTCCACGGCGCCGGGGGTGATGCCTTCTTCGAGGACGATCTTGACGCCGCCCTTCTCAAGCATTTCGCGGGCGTAGTTCACGAAGCCGCGGCCGTAGTCGCCCTTGTCGTGCAGGAGGGCGACCTTCTTCAGGCCGAGCTTGTCCTTGGCGAAGGAACCGGCAAGGTGGCCGGATACGTCGTCGGAGGCGATGGTGCGGAAGAAATAGGGGTAGTCGCCCTTCTGGGTCAGCTCAGGCGTGGTGGCCGACGGGGAAATGGACACGATCTTTGCGTCGTTGTAGATCGGCAGGGCGGCTTTGGTCGCGCCGGAACAGATGGAACCCATAACGGCCACGGCGCCTTCGGAAAGAACCTTGGTGGCGGCGTTGGTGCCGAGTTCGGGCTTGCACTGGTCGTCTTCGGCGACGATTTCGATCTGCTTGCCGAGAATGCCGCCCTTGGCGTTGTATTCTTCGGCGACGATGCGGGCCGCGTTAAGGCTCGGCATGCCGTAGGAAACGAGGTCGCCGGAGTGTGCTCCGGGAACGCCGATTTTGATCGTATCGGCAGCATGCACCGGGGCGGTCATAGCCATGACGGCCATGCCCGCAAGAGCCGCTTTCATCCATGCGCGTGCCATAAGAAACCTCCCCCTCATTCATAGGGATAGTTGGAGTTATCGGACAGGCGAGCCGGTCCGAAGCCGTCCATGCCGAAAAGGGAGTGTGGGGCGAAGCAATGCCGAGCCTCCGTTTTTTTCGGATGAACCTCTGTTAGACATCGTTTTTAGTGCCATGACTGTACAGGGCTTGTCAAACGTTCGCAGGCGAAAGATGATAAAAGAAAATCGGAAGATATAAATTGATCAGACAAACAGCGCGACATGCGCCGGGAGGAAGCCGGGGTGGATGACGGAACGATGGAATGGGCGGTGCTGCGGATCGGGTGCAAGGTGAACCTGACCCTGCGGATTACGGGGGTGCGCCCCAACGGATGGCATGAGCTGGATACGGTATTCCTGCCGCTGGATGAGCCTTCCGACACGCTCAGGCTTGCCCTGAGGCCGGAAGGCGGGCTGAAGCTCCGCTGTGAGGAACCGGGCATTGATTTGGAAAACAACACGCTGACCAAGGCTTACCGCCTGTTCGCCGAGGCTTCGGGCTTCCATCCGGGCGTGGAGGCAGTGCTGGAAAAAGGCATCCCGCACGGGGCCGGGCTCGGAGGGGGGAGCGCGGACGCGGCGGCGCTGCTCGGATGGCTGAACGCCCGCGCGCCGGAACCCCTGCCCCTGCCGGAGCTTGTCGGGCTGGCCGCCCGCATCGGGGCGGATGTGCCGTTTTTCCTGTACAATGTCCCCTGCCGGGCTTCGGGCATCGGCGAGCGGCTCGCCCCATGCCCTGAGTGGCTGGATGCGGCGGGCGTCGCCGGGGCGGGGCTCGTCCTGCTGTGCCCTGGGGAGCATGTGTCCACGCCGTGGGCCTATGCCGCATGGGACGAATGGAACAGGCCCTTGACAGAAGTACGTAACGGCGCTATAAACCATGGCTCTCAGAAACCTCTCGGTGGGGCTTCCTCCATCCAGTGGCTTGAAAACAGTTTTGAGCCGCCGGTTTTCGAGGCCTTCCCCCGCCTTCGCCGACTCAGGGAGCAGCTCCTGCGGCAGGGGGCCTTCGCCGCCGTCATGAGCGGCAGCGGTTCTTCCCTCTTCGGGCTCTTCCGGGATGCAGGGATCGCCTTCCGGGTGGCGGAGGGGTTCCGGGAAAAAGACGTGGCTGCCTATAGCCACGCATTGTAAGGTTTCCGCTTCCAAAGGAAACCTTTGTCACGCTGGGGTGTCGCCAAGCAGGTAAGGCAACGGGTTTTGGTCCCGTCATTCGAGGGTTCAAGTCCTTCCGCCCCAGCCATTTTTTTGCGCTTTAGAGGTTTCTTAACCGGAAGGCCTCCCCTATGTACGGTGATCTCAAGATTCTGACCGGCACCTCGAACGCTCCTTTGGCCCAGGCCATTTGCGAGCATCTCGGCTGCCAGTTGACCCCCGCCCTGTGTGAGAAGTTCAGCGACGGCGAAAGCCGCATCGAAATCAGCAGCAGCGTCCGCGGCGACGACGTGTTCGTCATCCAGCCGACCTGTGCGCCCGTGAACTTCAACCTGATGCAGCTCTGCCTCATGCTCGACGCGCTCAAGCGCGCCAGTGCGGGCCGCATCACCGCCGTCATCCCTTACTACGGCTATGCCCGTCAGGACCGCAAGGTCAGCCCGCGTGCGCCCATCAGCGCCAAGCTCGTGGCCGATTTCCTGTCGACCGCCGGTGCGAACCGCGTGGTGACCGTGGATCTGCATGCCGGACAGATTCAGGGGTTCTTCAACTGCCCTGTGGACAACCTGTTCGCGTCTCAGGTGCTGCTCGAACCCTTCATGTCCATGAAGGGCGAGATCGTTGTGGTTTCCCCCGACGCTGGCGGCGTGGAACGTGCCCGTTCCTTCGCCAAGCGCATTGAAGCGCCCCTCGCCATCATCGACAAGCGCCGCGACCGCCCCAATCAGGCGACCGCCACGCACGTCATCGGCGATGTGGCGGGCAAGATCGCGGTGCTCGTGGATGACATCATCGATACGGCAGGGACGATTTGCGCCGGAGCCGAAGTCCTGCTCCGCGAAGGCGCCCGCGAAGTCTACGCCTGCGCTACGCACGGCGTGCTTTCCGGCCCCGCCCTTGAGCGGCTCAACAACTCGGTGTTCACCAAGGTCGTTATTACCGACACGATCCCGTCGGGCGATCGTTTGGACGTGTGCTCGAAGCTGCAGGTCGTTTCCGTGGCCAGCCTTCTCGCCAAGAGCATCCACAACATCCACACCGGGTCGTCCGTAAGCGTGCTGTTCTAAAGCAGGCCGCCTTTGAAATGCTGTACATTTCAGAGGCGCCGCTTTGCCTGAAGGCATCGTTTTCGGCAGAAGCGGCACCGCGTTGCGGTGCGCCGAACCAGCGTTCGGTTGGAGCGTTTCATTTTGGGAATGTTCCGGGCGAACGGCAAGGAACCTCTCCGGCGTCCTCCGGGGCACCGGCTTATCACAGCGAATCTACCACCACGGCGTTTTTTCCGTGGAAGGGTAAGGAGAACATCCATGTCCGATCTTAAAGTGCTCAGCGTGCAGAAGCGCGCCGGTCTCGGCAAGGGCGCCAACCGCCGCGCCCGTCAGGAAGAACTCATCCCCGGCGTGTTCTACACCGCCAAGGGCGCCAACCTGCCCGTGCAGATGTCCACCCGCGCCTTTGTAAAGCTCTTCTCTCAGGTTGGCCGCACCACCGTGTTCAACCTTGAAATTGAAGGCGAAGGCACGCATCCCGTGCTGATCTGGGCCACGCAGCGCGATCCGATCAGCAGCCGTTTCACCCACATCGACTTCTACGGCGTTGAGCTCGACAAACCCGTGAAGATCACCGTTCCGGTCGAATTCTCCGGCGTTGCCCGCGGCACCAAGGTGGGCGGCAAGCTCGAAACCTACCGCGAACAGATCCAGCTCATGGCGAAGCCTCTCGATATGCCTTCCAAGGTTACCATCGACATCTCCGGCATGGATGTGGGTACCACCATTCAGGTTGCCGACGTGAAGCTCCCCGAAGGCGTCAAGGCCGCCTATGACAACAACTACGCCATCGTGTCCGTGCTGATGCCCGGTGGCGGCGATGACGCTGCCGCTGAATAAGCGCATTGTTCTGGAGTGGGGAGGAGTGCCCTTCTTGGGGCATTCCTTCCCATTCCGTTGCCTCTTTTCCCCGGCGGGATGCCGGGCATCCGTTGATGCCGAGGGAAAGGGGCCGTCCCTTGCATGGCTGGGGGAGGGAATTGGCGAGGAATCCGGTGGATTCCTTTTTTTGTGGCCTGCGTCCGTCAGGCCGGAAGTTTTCCGAGAGGTTTGATATGGCTGTCGCCGGGCTTATCGTGGGTTTGGGCAATCCGGGCAAGCAATACGAATCGACCCGTCACAACATGGGTTTTTTGTTTGTGGATGAACTGTTGCGCGAGGCGAGGAATGTTTCTTCCATGTCCGGGGACAAGTTCCGCTGCGAGCTGTGGAAGGCGTCCCTTCCGGGCAGCCCGGATCAGTGGCTCATCGCCAAGCCGCAGACCTTCATGAACCTTTCCGGGGAATGTGTGCAGCCTCTCGCGGCGTGGCACCGTCTTTTGCCTGAGAACATTCTCATTGTTCACGATGAATTGGACATCGCGCCGGGCCGGATGAAGTTCAAGAAGGGCGGGGGGAATGCCGGGCACAACGGTTTGAAGTCGATCACGCAGCGTCTGGGCACGCCGGATTTCTACCGTCTCCGCCTTGGCATTGGCCGCTCCCCGCATGGCAGTGAGGACACTGTGAACTGGGTTCTTGGGCGGCTCACCCCCGAAGCGCAGGAAGCCTTCCGCAAGCAGCTTCCCGCCGCCTTTGAGGTTGTCCGCCTTTTTGCCGAAGGGAACATTCCCGCCGCCACGCACGCGGCGAACGCGTTTGTGATTGAGTGAATGAAATTGGAGGGGGGAAGGGGAAACTTTCTGGAGAAAGTTTCCCCTTCCCCCCTCCAAGCCTCCCCCT
>URTO01000055.1 GCA_900550745.1 uncultured Desulfovibrio sp.
GGATGTTTTCCGCGAGTTTCTGGACTTCGAGGAACCACAGATAAAAGGAGTGGTCTTGAAGGAACTGAACGCCTATCTTGAAAGCCTACCCCTTAACCAACTGCTGTTCATCCAGCGGGCACTCCGGCAGCTCATGCGATAATTCCTTTCTATTTTACGTGGGTACCAGGTGGGTACCTAAAAGAAAAAGCCCCTTACAGATTTACTGTAAGGGGCTGATTTTTCTGGCTCCCCGGGACGGACTTGAACCGCCAACCTAGTGATTAACAGTCACCCGCTCTGCCGATTGAGCCACCGGGGAATGAGGCACTCGTTGGTGCGAAAAGAGGTCTACCGAAATGCCCTCCTTCCGTCAAGCGTTTTCTTCATTTTTTTTGAAAAAACTTTTTGACCCGCGGCACGTCCTTGACTGTACAGCACAATTGGACTACGGCTTTGCGGATACAAACTGTGCGATCAGGTCCACAGGGCGCCACGGCCGGAGGGGGGGTCCCGCCGCCGCGGGCGGGAAGGCAATGCGAGAACGGAGGAACGCTCCCGCTGTCTCTAACCCGTTGGAACATTGTACGGCTTTCGTGTAACATCGGCCACGCGCCGCAACAGGAAGCCTGTCCGCCAAAGCCCCGTTCTCGCCGCCGGATATGACCGCGTTTCTTGCCGTCCGTAAGCGCGGAAAATGATCATCGGTCGCCAATCGCTATTTTAATTGATGGAGAGATTCCCTTGAGCAGCCCGGAAACTACGCACCACAAGCCCGTCAAGCTTGCTACCAAATCAGTCCACGCATCCTATTTCATGCCCATGCTTCAAAGCCTCGCCGATAAAGACGAGCTCAACGAAGTCGTCAAAAACTGCGTGGTCAAATCCTGCGAACTCATGGATGCCGGGATCCCTCTTCATCTCAATGGGTTCGTGAAGACGCATGACGCTGGGGCCATCCGGGCCGAATACGAAGCCTGTTCCGCCACCGAGCTTGAAGAACTGAACGAGACGTTCACCTGTGCCGGGCGCATCATCTCCCACCGCTCTTTCGGCAAGGTCGCGTTCTTCCATCTTATGGATCGCAGCGGCCGTATCCAGTGCTACGCGTCCAAAGATCTTATGGGTGAGGAAGCCTACAAGAATTTCAAAAAGTTCGACATCGGCGACATCGTGGGCGTGCACGGGAAGCTTTTCCGCACCAAGACCGACGAGCTGACCCTCGCCTGTGATCAGGTGACCCTGCTTACCAAGTCGTTCCGCTCCCTGCCCGAAAAGCACAAGGGCCTCACCAACGTCGAAATCCGCTACCGCCAGCGGTATGTGGACCTCATCACCAACCCGAAAGTCCGCGACATCTTCCGCAAGCGCAGCAAAATCATCCGCACCTTCCGCTCTTTCCTTGAAGAGCGCGGCTTTGTGGAAGTGGAAACCCCCATGCTCCATCCCGTGGCGGGCGGCGCGGCGGCGCGCCCGTTCATCACCCACCACAACGCGCTGGACATGGAACTGTACATGCGCATCGCGCCCGAACTGTACCTCAAGCGCCTCCTCGTGGGCGGCTTTGAGAAGGTCTTTGAGCTGAACCGCAACTTCCGCAATGAAGGCATCTCCATCCGTCACAACCCCGAATTCACCATGTGCGAATTCTACTGGGCTTATGCGACGTTTTATGATCTGATGGATCTGACCGAGGAACTGTTCTCCACCATCGCCACGGAAGTCTGCGGCAGCCCGATCATCACTTATCAGGGTACGGAGCTCGACCTGACCCCCGGCAAGTGGCAGCGCCTCACCTTCCACGAATCGCTGGAAAAGATCGGCGGGCACTCCCCCGAATTCTACAACGACTTCGACAAGGTGCTTGCCTACGTCCGCGAACGCGGGGAAAAGATCCTCAAGACGGACAAGCTCGGCAAGCTGCAGGCCAAGCTCTTTGACCTCGACGTCGAGCCCAAGCTCGTCGCCCCCACGTTCATCTACCACTACCCCACGGAGATCTCCCCGCTGGCGCGCCGCAACAAGGACAACCCGGAGATCACGGATCGTTTCGAGCTCTTCATCATGGGCCGCGAATACGGCAACGCGTTCTCGGAACTCAACGATCCCATTGACCAGCGTATGCGTTTTGAACAGCAGGTTCGGGAAAAGGCCGCCGGCGACGACGAAGCCTGTGCGATGGACGAAGATTACCTGCGCGCGCTGGAATACGGCATGCCCCCGGCCGCGGGCGAAGGCATCGGCATCGACCGGCTGGTCATGCTCCTGACCGACTCCCCGTCCATTCGTGAAGTGATCTTCTTCCCGCTGCTGAAGCAGGAATCCTAACCCCTATGCGCTTTGAACTCTTCGTAGCCTTGCGCTACCTCTTTGCCCGGCGCAAGCAGGCCTTCATTTATATCATTTCAGCCATGTCCGTGCTTGGCGTGGCCATAGGCGTCGCCGCGCTGGTCGTGGTTCTCGGCGTCTACAACGGCTTTACGACGGACATCCGGGATAAAATCCTCGGCGCGAACGCGCACATCATCGTTTCCGGCCCGTTGGCGGCGCTCACCGCGCCGCCTTCGGACGCGGACTTCCAAAAAATGCGCGGCGGCGAAGCCCCCGAACTCTCCGGCATGACGGCCGTGCTCCGGCGCATCGACGCCACCCCCGGCGTCGTCGGCTCCACCCCCTTCCTTTACGCGGAAGGCATGCTGTCCTCCCCAAGGGGCGTCAAAGGCGTCGTCCTGCGGGGCATCGATCCCAAGACCGCGCCGGACGTCCTCACCATGCTGGACAGCCTGAGCAGCGGCAGCGTCGCAAACCTGAACGCGTCCGTGGAGGGCGCGCCGCCCGGCGTGCTCATCGGCAAGGAACTGGCGCAGCGCCTCGGCCTCGCCGTGGGCAGCCGCGTCAACCTCCTTTCCCCTTCCGGGCAAAAGACCACCGCCGGTTTCCAGCCCCGTATCCGCCCTTACAAGGTTGCGGGCATTTTCCAGACCGGCATGTTTGAATACGATTCGTCGCTTGGGTTCATCTCCCTTGCGGCGGCGCGCGATCTGCTGGGCTTGCCTTCCGATCAGATTTCCGGCATCGAAGTCACCGTCAAGGACGTATATAAGGCCGATGCCGTCGCCGCCGCCCTCCAGAAGGAGCTTGGCCCGCTGGCTTCCGTCCGCACATGGATGGACATGAACGCCAATCTCTTCGCCGCGTTGAAGCTCGAAAAAATCGGCATGTTCATCCTGCTGGCGATGGTCGTCCTCATCGGCTCCTTCTCCATCGTCACCACGCTGGTCATGCTGGTCATGGAAAAGACGCACGACATCGCCATCCTGATGTCCATGGGCGCGACCAAGGGGATGATCCGCCGGATATTCATGCTTCAGGGCACGATCATCGGCGTGGTGGGCACCCTGCTCGGCTATGTGCTCGGCATAGGGCTGGCGCTCCTCCTCCAGCGGTACCAGTTCATCAAGCTTCCGCCGGGGGTTTATACGCTGGATCACCTGCCCATCCTGCTCGACTGGGTCGATATCGTTGTGGTCGGCGTGTCCGCCATGACCCTATGTTTCCTCGCCACGATCTATCCGGCGCGGCAGGCTTCGAGCCTTGAGCCCGCCGAAGCCCTGCGGTTTGAATGATGGAACAGACAGCATACGCGACCGCGCCCCCGGTACTCTACGAGCTTTCCGGCGTCGGGAAGTCCTGCGAGGGCCCTGCGGAGCGCATCACCATTCTGAAAAATATAGACCTGACCGTCCGGGCCGGCGAGTCCCTCGCCATCGTCGGGGCGTCGGGATCGGGCAAGTCCACCCTCCTCCACCTGCTCGGCGCGCTGGACACGCCGACCGCGGGCAAGGTACTCTTCGAGGGCAAAAGCCTGCCGGACATGACGCATGAGGAAAAAGCCCATTTCCGCAACAGGAAGCTAGGGTTCGTTTTCCAGTTCCACCACCTGCTGCCCGAATTTTCCGCCGAGGAAAACGTGGCTATGCAGGCGCTCATCGCCGGGATGAACCGGTCGAAGGCGCTGGAGCTGGCACGGCAGGCCCTCGGACGCGTCGGGCTTTCCGACAGGAAGGATCACAGGGTAACCACCCTTTCCGGCGGCGAGCGTCAACGCGCCGCCATCGCGCGGGCCATCCTGCTGGAGCCCCGCGTGCTGCTGGCCGACGAGCCCACCGGCAACTTGGATCAGCGGACAGGCGATTCCGTCGCCGAATTGCTTCTGGAACTGAACCGCACACTCGGCATGACCCTCGTCATTGTCACCCATAACCGTGAAATGGCGGGAACCCTCGGGCGCTGCCTCGAATTACGATCTGGAGAACTGTATGAAGAGATGCGTACTCGCGCTGCTGGCGCTGGCGCTGTGTAATCTGTTGTTCCACGGTACGGCTCAGGCGGCGCCCAAACAGGCGGCCTCGGATGCCGTCCGTGTGGCCGTTCTCCCCTTCCAGATCAATGGAGGGGCGGATCTCAACTACCTGAACGACGAACTGCCCAAGCTGTTTGAACAGCGGCTGGCCCAAAAGGGCTTTAAGGTCATCCCGGCCAAGGATACGCTGCGCCTGCTCAAGAACCAGCGGATCAGCCAGCTCAATCTGGCGGCCGCGCGTTCCATCGCCAAGCAGACCGGGGCGAACTACGCCGTATACGGCAGCTTCAGCAAGACCGGCGACGCGTTCAGCATCGACGCCCGCATGGTCGATGCCGCAGGGCAGCGGGGGGCACAGCCCTACTTCGTCCAGAAGCAGAACATGATCGAGCTGCTCCCCGCCGTTGACGAGCTCGTCGAGAAGATGGGCGGCGGCGCGGTCAAGGGCGACGCCATCACGGACATCCAGATCCGCGGCGTCAAGGTTCTTGATCCCGATGTGGTGCTGATGCGCCTGTCCACACGGAAGGGTGACGTGGTCGATCCCGCCACGCTCAATGAAGAAATCAAGCGTATCTGGGATCTCGGCTACTTCAGCGACGTGAACGCCGACATCGAACAGGGCGGGCAGGGCCGCGTGCTCGTGTTCACGGTCAAGGAAAAGCCCCGCATTGACGACGTAATCGTCAACGGCTCCGACGAGGTCAAAAAAGAAGACATCCTGGCGGCCATGAGCTCCAAGACGGGCTCCGTCCTCAACGATCGCCTGCTTGCCGAAGACATCCAGAAGGTCACCGAGCTGTACCGCAAGGAAGGCTTCTACCTCGCCGAAGTCAACTACCGCATCGAACAGAAGGCCAACAGCGCCTCGGCCGTGCTGGTCTTCGACGTGAAGGAAGGCAAGAAGCTCTATATCAAGGAAATCAAGCTCGAAGGGCTCCAGAGCATCGACGCCGACGACCTCAAGAAGGAACTCGCGCTCCAAGAGCACGGCATCCTGTCATGGGTTACCGGCACGGGCGTGCTCCGCGAAGAGTACCTTGAGCGCGACTCCGCCGCGATCACGGCCTACGCCATGAACCACGGCTACGTGGACATTCAGGTCGCCGCGCCGCAGGTGGACTACTCCGAAGACGGCATCACCGTCACGTTCACCATCAATGAAGGCATACGCTATAAACTCGGCGAAATCGGCTTCAAGGGCGATCTCATCGACAACGACGAACGCTTGAAAGAAGTGATCAAGCTTGACGACTATAAGGATTCCAACGGGTATTTCTCCCTCACCGTCCTGCAGGACGACATCAAAGCCCTCACCGACTTCTACGGCAATTACGGCTACGCCTTCGCCGAGGTCGACGTGGACACCCCGAAAAGTGCCGAGGAGGGCGTCATTGACGTCTTCTATGTGCCGCACAAGAAGCAGAAGGTGCATATCCGCCGCGTGGTCACGCAGGGCAACACCCGCACCCGCGACAACGTCATCTTCCGCGAACTGCGCCTTGCCGACGGCGACCAGTTCGACGGCTCCAAGCTGCGCCGTTCCAACGAACGCCTGAACCGCCTCCGCTACTTTACGCAGGCCGATACGACCATCGTCCCGACCGACAAGGACGATGAAGTCGATCTCCGCGTCAACCTGAAGGAAGACCGCACCGGCGCCATTATGGGCGGCGTAGGCTACTCGACCTTCTATCAGTTCGGCGTGAGCGGCAGCATTCAGGAGCGCAACCTGTTCGGCCGCGGCTACTCGCTCGCCCTGCAGGGGTTCGTGTCCGGCAAGTCCTCGTATCTGGACTTGTCTTTCGTCAACCCGCGCATCTACGATACCGATTTCGGCTTCAGCAACAACAGCTACGCCATCTGGGAAGAATGGGACGACTTCAAGAAGAAGACCATAGGCAACACCATTCGCCTCTTCCACCCCATCGGCGAATACACCTCGGTATCCGTGGGCTACCGTCTCGACCGCTACACCCTGTTCGACATCCCCGATTCGGCATCCCGCGCCTACAAGGAATATGAAGGCAAGAACCTGTCGAGCGTCGTGAGCACCAGCATCACCTACGACTCCACCGACTCGCGCGAACGTCCCACGTCCGGCGTGGTGGGCCGCGTCTCCATGGAATACGGCGGCGGCGGTATCGGCGGCAACGACAACTTCTTCAAGCCCATCGGTGAATTGCAGTCGTTCCATACACTGTTCCGCAACCCGAACCACATCTTCCACTGGCGTGGGCGCGTCGGCGGCGTGTTTGAAAACTCCGACAAGCCGGTACCCGTGTTCGACCGCTTCTTCATCGGCGGCATCGACTCCATCCGTGGTTATGATTCGGAAGACCTTGCCCCGCGCGATCCCAAGTACCATGACGAAATCGGCGGCGACCGCATGGGCTTCCTGAACTTTGAATACATCTGGACGTTCCACCCGGAAATGGGCATCGCCCTCGTGCCGTTCTTCGACATCGGCTACAACATCGACTCCAGCCAGACTTCCGATCCCTTCAGCGAACTGAAGAAGTCGGTCGGCCTTGAACTGCGCTGGCGTTCGCCCATGGGCGATCTGCGCTTCGCCTACGGCTTCCCGCTGGACAAGAACGTCAAGGGCGACCGCCCCGGCGGACGGTTCGAGTTCTCCATGGGCCAGTTCTTCTAAAAACAAGGGTGCGGGAAGGGTTCCCTTTCCCGCACCCCTTCCGCTTTGCCCGCTTCCGCGCGGGCGGGCTTCTTCGACGCGGCGCAGCCGCCCATCAGGACAGCTTCCCCTTCATGATTCGTACCGGCTCCCAGACTCCGCACAGCCCATCCGCCGCCATTGCGCGCCTGTTCAGGCTCCTTTTGACCGCCTTTGCCCTCGCCCTGTTCGCGGCCGCGTTTTCCGGAGCGCATGCGGCCCCCTCCTTTGAGCAGAAATACGAGAAGGCCAAGCAGGATATGGCGCTGCTGAAGAACGACTCCAAACGCGGCGGCTGGCGTGAGCCGTGGGAAGCCCTCGCCCAGTCGTTTTTTGACATCTATGAGAAGCACCCGCGCTGGCGCAACCGCCCTGCGGCGCTCTTCCGTTCGGCGTTGGCGATGGAGGAACTCGCCAAGCGTTCCATGCTGCGGCAGGACGCGCAAGCCGCCGTCGGGCGGTATGGGATGTTCCTCAAGGATTACGCCAACCATGTGCTGGCTGATGACGTGCTGTTCGGCATTGCGCGCCTCAAGGCGGAACGGCTCAACGATTTTTCCGGGGCGCAGGAAGCGCTGGACGCCATCCAGAGGCAATACCCCAAGGGCGATATTGCGCCGGAAGCCAAGCTGTACGCCCAGCGCCTCAAGGCTGCGCTGGAAGCGGCCAAGAGCGGCACGCCGGGCAAGAAGGCGGCGGCGCTCCTGACCGACATGAAATGGGAAAACCGGAAAAATCTGGCCGTCGTCACGCTGGAGTTCGACCGCCCCATCATCTGGTCCATTGATACGCAGCGCGGCGGCAAGAAAAACGCCGTCCCAAACAGGATGGTCGTGGATCTCATGGGCGTCAATCCGGCCTCGACGATCCGCCCCGGCATCAAAGTGCAGGGCAGTTCCCTCCGCCGTATGCGCCTTGACCTGTCCGCACCCGACAAGACGCGGCTTTTGCTTGATTTCAGGCAGATCAAACGCTTTATGGTCAAAACGGAATCCTCGCCGTTCCGCATCGTCATCACGACCTCGGCGGCGGATGCGGCCATGCCCCGCGGCATCCCATTCGGCCAAGGGCTTCAGTCGAGCGATCCGATCTTCCGGTTCGCCACCCGTTCCGTCGTGATCGATCCCGGCCACGGCGGCAAAGATCCCGGAACCGTGCACAACGGCGTCGTCGAGCGCGAAGTGACGCTGGACATCGCCAAGCGCGTAGGCGCTATCCTCGCGGGCAAAGGCATCCAGGTGCGATATACCCGCACGGACAATACATGGGTTTCGTTGTCCACCCGTTCGTACATAGCCAACCAAGCCCGCGCCGATGTGCTGCTGTCCATCCACGTCAACGCCAGCCCGAATGAAAATGCCTGCGGCTTGGAAACGTATTTCCCGGGTACCGCCTCAAGCAGTACGGATGCGGGCAAGATCGCCGGGCGGGAAAACGCCAACGGCGGCCATAAGGGGGATGTGGGCTCCCCTGCCGCCGCGTCGTCGGTGCGCAACCAAGAATCCCGGCGGCTCGCCGACACCATCCAAAAATGTACCCTCTCCGTCATGAAGGAAAAAACATTCACCGTCCGAAACGGAGGGGTCAAGTCCGCCCCCTTCAAGGTTCTGCTCGGTGCGAATATGCCGGGTGTCCTCGTGGAGGTCGGCTATTGCTCAAACGAACAGGAAGCCGCGAACCTTCTCATCCCCACGTATCGGCAGGCGTTGGCGGAGGGGATCGCTTCCGGCATCCTTGCCCACTTGGGAAGTCTGGACAGAGCCAAACGCTGATTCCGCCTCCCTTGACTCCGTCTGGCGGCGTTTCCTTCCCAAGCCTTATCCTCCGCGTTGCCTTTTGAGCGGGCCTCCCCAAAGGAGGCATTCACTTTTTCAATGGATTTCTAACAGGCTGTATTTTCACC
>URTO01000056.1 GCA_900550745.1 uncultured Desulfovibrio sp.
CTTAAATTGCAGATGAATTACGGTGAAAGCCGTAAGCCGCAAGGCATCTGTGAAGGTGCTGCATGGTTGTCGTCAGCCGCGGCAGCGTGTGGAGCACGATAAAAAAGGCTTTTCCCCTCGTACCCACGCTACAAACACCCATAACATGCTGTGATGCCATTGAATTTCTTACCAAGGCGAAGCAGTACGACACGAACATCGGCGTGGTTTCCTTTCCTTCCCACATCTCTAAGATGGCTACGGTGGCCCCACACATTGGGGTGAGCCTCACCGTCCATCAGGTCAACAACCCCGACGATATCGAAAAAGGCTGTTACGAGATGAAAGATAAGGGGATGAAGGTGCTCGTTGGCGGCGGCCACGCTGTGCAGTGGGCACAGAAACTGGGACTGCATGGCGTACTGCATACGGTTTCCGCGGACGGCGTGATACAGGTGCTGAACGAAGCCGACCGCATACTCAACGCCATCATCAGCGAACGCTCCAAGGACGCCCGCGTGCGTACCATGCTCAACGCCCTGAAAGACGGCGCCATCTCGCTGAACGAACAGGGCAAGGTGCTGGAATACAATCTGCCTGCCCAAAAGATGTTCGCCAACGGCGAATCCACCATGAAAAGCATCTGCACCTTTTTGCAGGATACGGGCATCATCGAGGCGGTGCAGCAGCAGCTCACGTGGTCGGGAGAAAGCAAGAAGTACGAAAAAAAGCAGTATCTCTGCAATATCATCCCCGCCTACAGCAACGATATCTACTGCGGAGCCAGCGTGATCATCCAGGATGCCAGCCATATCCAGAGCCTCGAACACAAGATGCGCCGGGAACTGCACGCCAAGGGGCATGTGGCGCGCTATACCCTCAAGGACGTGGTAGGGCATTCCGCGAAGATGCGCAGCCTTGTGGAACACGCGGAGCTTTACGCCAACAGCCCTTCTTCCATCTTCATCTACGGGGAATCCGGAACCGGCAAGGAGATCTTCGCGCAGGGCATACATATGGCAAGCCCGTTCAGGAACGGCCCCTTCGTGGGCATCAACTGTACAGCCCTGCCTGAATCCCTTCTGGAAAGCGAGCTTTTCGGCTATGCCGAAGGTGCCTTCACCGGCGCGAAAAAAGGCGGCAAAGTGGGCCTTTTCGAAATGGCGCACAACGGCACCCTCTTCCTCGACGAAATCGGCGAGATCCCCACCTCGGTGCAGGCCAAGCTTCTGCGCGTGCTCGAGGAAAAAATCGTCATGCGCATCGGTCAGGAACGCTATATCCCCATCAACGTGCGCATCGTGTGCGCTACGAACAAGGATCTTGCGGAATTGGTGCGATGCGGCAAGTTCAGGGAAGACCTTTTCTACCGCCTGAACGTGCTCCGGCTCAACCTCCCTCCCTTGCGGAAACACCCGGAGGATATCGAGGAACTCGTCGACAGCTTCCTCAGCTGGCTGCCCCAGTCGCTCTCTCTCCCCCGGCCCCTGATCAGCCCCGAGGCTCTGGCCGTGCTGAAGCGCTATCATTTCCCGGGCAATATCAGGGAGCTGCGCAACGTCATAGAAAGGCTGGTGGTGATCGCAAAGGGCAGGGAAATACGGGAAAGCGACATCTCGCGCGTGCTCCTGATGAACGAGGCCCCGTGCGGGAACAGCCACAAGAAGGCCGTGACCGTGCCCCCGTCGCCTTCCGCACCTGCCGATGCGAACAGACGAACCAAGCAGAGTATGCTTCGTGCCCAGATAAACAGCACCATCCTTCAGGTACTGGAGGAAACACAGGGCAACAAGGCGGAAACAGCCCGGCGTCTGGGCATCTCCCCCGCCACGTTATGGAGAAGGCTGAAGGAGATCGCCGCACAAGAGAAGAAATAAGACGGGGCACGTCCTCAAAATTGCGGTTTTGGCATGTTATTCGCATTCAGTCTGTATTATTTCTTCAGATTGGGAGGCTTTTTCATGAGTAACCGCAGGACACAGACTATGGACGGCAACACCGCTGCCGCCTATATCTCCTATCCTTTCACGGAAGTTGCTGCCATTTTTCCCATCACCCCCTCTTCTCCCATGGCGGAACTCACAGATGCGTGGGCGGCTCAGGGCAAGAAAAACCTTTTCGGAGCCCCTGTGCGCGTGGTCGAGATGCAGTCCGAAGGCGGCGCGGCAGGAGCTCTGCACGGCTCCCTGCAAGGCGGCGCTCTCACCACCACCTACACGGCCTCGCAGGGGCTCCTGCTGATGATCCCCAACATGTACAAGATAGCCGGTGAACTCCTGCCCGCAGTCTTCCATGTGAGCGCGCGCTCCCTCGCCTCCAACTCCCTGAGCATCTTCGGCGACCATCAGGACGTGATGGCCACCCGCCAGACCGGCTTCGCCATGCTGGCCTCCAGCTCCGTGCAGGACGTCATGAACCTCGGTGCCGTGGCCCACCTTTCTGCCATTGAGGCGCGCCTGCCCTTCATCCACTTCTTCGACGGGTTCCGTACCTCCCACGAAATCCAGAAGATCGAGCTCCTTGAGCAGGAAGAACTTGCCGACATGCTCGACTGGGAAGCCGTGGAAGCTTTCCGCCACCGCGCCCTGAACCCCGACCATCCTCAGCTGCGCGGCATGACCCACAACCCCGACGTGTTCTTCCAGCTGCGTGAAGCGGTGAACCCCTTCGTGGACGCCCTGCCCGCCATCGTCCGGAAGTACATGGACAAAATCAACGCCATCACCGGCAAGTGCTACGACTTCTTCAACTATTACGGCCATCCCGAAGCGGAACGCCTCATCATCGTCATGGGCTCCGGTGCCTCCGTGGTGGAAGAAACCATCGACGAGCTCATGCGCCGCGGCGAGAAGGTCGGTATGGTCAACGTGCGCCTGTACCGCCCCTTCCTGCCGGAAAAGCTACTGGAAGCCGTCCCCGCCTCCGTAAAGCGCATCGCCGTGCTCGACCGTACCAAGGAGCCCGGCGCCTGCGACCCCCTGTGCCTCGACGTGCGCAACGCCTATGCCTCCAAAGCCGATGCCCCCGCGATATATGCCGGTCGTTACGGTCTCGCCTCCAAGGACTTCACCCCCGCTCAGGTCCTTGCTGTCTTCGATAATCTGGCCGCCGGACACCCCCGCGACAACTTCACCGTGGGCATCATCGACGACGTGACCCACACATCCCTCGAAGTGAAAGACTTCCACGTGGTGGCCGAAGGCCAGACCGCCTGCAAGTTCTGGGGCTTCGGTTCCGACGGTACCGTTGGCGCGAACAAGCTGGCCGTGAAGATCATCGGCGACCATACCGACATGTATTCTCAGGCCTATTTCGCCTACGACTCCCGCAAGTCCGGCGGCGTCACCATATCGCACCTGCGTTTCGGCAGCCAGCCCATCCGCTCTTCCTATCTCATCGACTATGCCGACTTCATCGCCTGCCACAACCAGTCCTATGTGGACAAGTACGACCTTCTGCGGGGCATCAAGGAAGGCGGCGTCTTCCTGCTGAACTGCATGTGGAAGGACGGGGATCTGGAAAAGCATCTGCCGGCTTCCCTGCGCCGCACCATCGCCCGCAAGAAGATCCGCTTCTACACGCTCAACGCCGTGGATATCGCCATGAACCTCGGCCTCGGCGGACGCATCAACATGCTCATGCAGGCCGCCTTCTTCAAGCTGGCCGGCATCATCCCTCTCGATGACGCCGTCGCCTACCTGAACGAAGCCATCGTCAAGACCTACGGCAGGAAGGGCCATAGCGTCGTCGACATGAACCAGGAAGCCGTGCGTCAGGGCATCGCCATGCTGCACGAAGTGGCCGTGCCCGCTGCATGGGCCGACGCCGCGGAAGACGCCCCCGCCTCCTGTGACGAACGCCCCGACTTTGTCCGCAACATCGTGGACGTGATGAACCGTCAGGAAGGCGACGAGCTGCCCGTGAGCGCCTTCCTCGGTTATGAAGACGGCACGTGGCCTGTAGGCATCACGGCCTTTGAAAAGCGCGGTGCCGCCATCATGGTACCCGTGTGGGATGCCGAAAAGTGCATCCAGTGCAACAAGTGCGCCTTCGCCTGCCCTCATGCCGCCATTCGCCCGCGCCTGCTCAGTGCCGAAGAAGCCGTCGCCGCGCCAGCTTCCATCGAGCATCGTCCCTGCCGTATCCAGAAGGGCTTTGAGTTCCACATGGCCATTTCCGTCCTTGACTGCACCGGCTGCGGAGTGTGCGTGGGCCAGTGTCCGGCCAAGGAAAAGGCCCTGACCATGACCAAACTGGAGAACGTGATGCCCGAGGGCGCCCGGAAGTGGGACTACGCTGAAAAGAACATCACCTACAAGAAGCCCGCTCAGGGTAAGCTCAACGTGGCCAACAGCCAGTATCTGCGCCCGCTCAACGAATTCTCCGGAGCTTGCGCCGGCTGCGGCGAAACGCCCTATGCCAAGCTCGTCACCCAACTCTTCGGCGACCGCATGATGCTCTCCAACTCCGCCGGCTGTTCCACGGTGTGGGCCGCCGGTGCCCCCTCCGTGTCCTACACCACCGACGAGAACGGCCACGGCCCGGCGTGGGGCTTCTCGCTCTTTGAAGACAACGCCGAATACGGCTTCGGCATGTTCCTCGGGGTTGCACAGATCCGCGCCACCCTCGCCTTGAAGATGAAGGCTCTGTTGGAGGGCAACGACATCAGCGCCGCTCTCCGTTCCGCTATGGAAAGATGGCTGAGAGACAAGGACCTCGGCGAAGGCACCCGCGAAAGGGCCGCCGCCCTCACAGCCGCCCTCGACGAAGCTCTGGCGGAAAAGGATAACGCCGAGCTCAAGGCCCTCCGCGAGAAGAGCGACTTTTTCGTCAAGCGTTCGCACTGGATCTTCGGCGGCGACGGCTGGGCCTACGATATCGGCTACGGCGGGCTCGACCACGTGCTGGCCAGCGGCGAGGACATCAACGTCCTCGTCTTCGACACCGAGGTCTATTCCAACACCGGCGGCCAGTCTTCCAAGGCCACGCCTACCGGTGCGGTGGCGCAGTTCGCCGCCAACGGCAAGATGAACCGCAAGAAGGATCTGGGCCTCATGGCCATGAGCTACGGCAACGTGTACGTGGCGCAGATCGCCATGGGCGCCAGTCAGGAACAGACCCTCAAGGCCATCTCCGAAGCGGAAGCCTATCCCGGCCCTTCCCTCATCATCGCCTACTCCCCATGCCTGAACCACGGCATCAAGGGCGGCCTCGGCAACAGCCAGATGCAGGCCAAGCGTGCTGTGGAAGCCGGCTACTGGTCGCTGTACCATTATGATCCCCGCCGTATCGGACAGGGCGAGAATCCGTTCGTGCTTGATTCCAAGGAGCCTTCCAACGACTTCAAGGAATTCCTGCTGTCCGAAGTGCGCTATTCCTCCCTCAAGCGCCAGTTCCCTGAACGTGCGGAGATGCTGTACGAAAAGGCCGAAGCAGATGCTAAAGCCCGCCGCAGCAACTACACGCGTCTCGCCAACAAGTAAGCAGGACGCATAATATCAGGAAGACGCTGGAGGAATTTCTCCGGCGTCTTTTTTCGCGCCAATCCGGTCGAGGGCTCTTTGCGAATACTCATCTAGATGCTGGAGATCATTTCAAAACGTTTTTGAGCAGGATCGTGATATAATCCAACTGAATAAAAGATGCATCATGCAGAACCGTTCAAAAGGAGTCGCCAAACGACGAAAGTTGTTCAGCTAAGCGAAAAACCGTTCCACCTTCCAGCGATTCATAGACAGATCGCCCTGAAAAGACCTTGGCCACCTCCCTTCTTTGGGCTTTTTTTCGTTCAGGGATACTGTGCTGTATGCCCACATGGACAGAGATACTGACGACACAAGTGGCTGTCCCCCTTGCCTGCTGTAAGCCCCACGGACGTCAGCCACAAACAACCTGTCTGGATGCTTCCCACAACCGCGACAGCGCGAGAACATCGTGGCATCGCCCGTCGGAAAGCGTTCCGCCAGCGGCAACGCGCGTTACTCGGTGACCCCATTCAAGGAGCCGAAACGAATCTCCCGCCGGAGGCATACGCGGCCTTCCGGCGCTGCACCGCCGCCCTTGATCCGCACGCCATTGCTGACGCCTGCCGAAACCTGCTTGAAAAAGCATGTGCCTCCATCCGCCCCTTCATGGCCGTTACCGTGTGGGCGGCATCCGCCAGCCGTTTGAACCCCCTAGCCCCATCTTGCCGGGCTCCAGACCCAAGCCTGACGCCCTGCCGCCGGATATGGTTACATTTTTGTGAAACATACCGGCCCATCTTCCGCCCAAGCCCTTGCCCCCGAAAAATTGATTGACAACCCAAACAGCTCGCGCGTATCTAACGCGGAGATGCAGGAGCTATCCATGATCCTTTCCGCCACGCTGCGCACCCTCTTTTCCGCCGATGCCGAAGGGCATTTCGGTTTTTATTACTTTATGCGGAAAAGCGGCTCGCTCCGCGCCTGACGGTATGGATCAAGCGCAGAAGCGAAGGCCGCGGGCGAACAGTCCGCGGCTTTTTTATTACAAGAATGGAAACCGCCTCCCTCCCCAAAGGGAAAGGGCTTAGGCGGCAGAGGCGGAACGTGCCGGAGGGAGTGAAGGGGGCGGGGGAGCATCTCCCGCAGGACGGCACAAGAACCGGAAAACGGATTCGCGGAATTGGACAACAGCGGAACGCCCCGGCCAACCGCCGGGGCACAGCACAGACGAAGGGGAAACATGAACGGCAGCGATGCAAGGGAACAGGCCGTTAACGCGGCTCACGTGCACGCCGTGGAGCAAGCCGCGGCACAGGCACTGGTAGAGGAAAAAGAGAGCGAATCACGCTTCCGGCACTACAGCAGCGGCCCGTGGGCGGCGGCCATCTCCATGCTGGCGGTGGCCTTCTCGCTGTTCCAAATATACGCGTCCACGTTTTCGGCCTTCGACGCCATGACCCTGCGCTCGTGGCACATCATTTTCCTGCTGGTGCTCTCCTTCCTCATGTATCCGGCATGGAAGGGCGAGCGCCGCAGCCGTACCCGCCCCACCCCATTCGATGCCCTGTGTATCGCGGCGGGGCTGTTCTCATTCGGCTACCTCATCGTCAATTATACAGAAATTACCCTGCGCGGCGGCTACTTCCTGCCCGCCGACTACCTCGTGGCCTCAGTCGGCGTGCTCATCTGCTTTGAAATGGCCCGGCGCGTGGTCGGCAACCTTGCGGCGCTGGCGGGCGTGTTTTTCCTCTACAACTTCGTCGGGGAATGGATTCCCGGCGCGTTCGGGCATACGGGATTTTCATGGGATCGCGTCGTCGAGCACATGTTCTGGGGCAGCCAAGGGCTCCTCGGCGTGGGCGTGGGCGTATCCGCCACCTATATTTTCCTGTTCGTGCTCTTCGGGGCATTCCTGAAATACAGCGGATTCAGCGATTTCATCAATGATCTCGCGCTGACCCTCGTGGGCCGCACGGCCGGCGGGCCCGCCAAGGTTTCCGTGGTCGCCAGCGCGCTCATGGGCATGATCAACGGCAGCGCCCTCGCCAACGTCGCCACCACCGGAGCGATCACCATCCCGCTCATGAAAAAGACCGGGTACAAGCCCGAATTTGCCGCAGCCGTCGAAGCGGTCGCCTCCACCGGGGGGCAGTTCGCACCACCCATCATGGGCGCTGTTGGCTTCATCATGGCCGAATTCCTCGGCGTCCCCTACACCAAGGTCATGCTTGCGGCGGCCATCCCTGCCTTCCTCTATTACCTTACGCTGCTCATGGCGGTGCATTTCGAGGCGCGCAAGCTCGGACTCAAAGGGCTCTCCCCGGAACACATCCCGGCGGCCGGCAAAGTCCTGCGCGAGCGCGGGCACCTGTTCATCCCGCTGATCGTGCTGCTCTGGCTGATGTTTGACGGCTACACCCCCCTGTTCGCGGCGGCGGCCTCCATCTTCGCCACCGTCGGGGCCACATGGCTGCCTTCCCTCATCGGATTGCTGCGGACGAAAACCGCCCGCACCGCCGCTTTCATCCTGCTGCTTGCCGCCCTCGGAGGCCTGGCCCTCTCTGGGTTCCTCAGCCTTGGTGCGGCAATCCTCACGGCCCTGTGCGCGCTCGCTTCCGCGTGGTGTTCGGATCGGTACCGCATGACCCCCCGCTTGGTGATCCAGGCGCTCGACGAAGGCGCACGCGGCGCGGTGGGCGTGGGCGCGGCCTGCGTGATCATCGGCGTCATCATCGGCACGGTGTCCCTCACAGGGCTCGGCCTGACCTTTGGGTATGAAGTGCTCAAATACGTGGGCGAAGGCCAGCTCTACCTCGGCGGCCTGTTCGTCATGATCATGAGCACCATCCTCGGCATGGGCGTGCCCGGCGTGGCGGCCTATGTCATCGTGGCGGCGGTGGCTGTCCCGGTGCTCACGGGAGTGGGGGTGATGCCGATGGCGGCGCATATGTTCTGCCTGTTCTACGCCTGCCTTTCCAACATCACGCCGCCGGTCGCCATGTCGTCCTACGTGGCGGCGGGCATTGCGCATTCGGATCAGACCCGTACGTCCCTCATTGCGGTAAAGCTGGGCCTGACGGGGTTCATCCTGCCCTTCTTTTTCCTGAACAACCCCCTCCTGCTGTACAGCTCGGCCAACCCGGCCCTGGCGACGCTGTGGGCGTTCGCCACGGCCTGCCTAGGCGTGAGCGCGCTGGCCGCCGGGCTGCAAGGCTGGCTGTTCGGGCCCTGTAATTACGTCATGCGCGGCCTGCTGCTTGTGGCGGCCTTTCTCGCCATCGATCCCGGCCTCAAGACCGATCTCGCCGCGCTCGCCCTGTGCGCCGTGGCAGGTGTGTGGAGTTGGAAGGCGAGAGGAAAGGGGTAGGGATTAGCGGGAATTGGAGGGGAACAGCGGTTTCTCGCCCGTGACGAGTAGGGC
>URTO01000057.1 GCA_900550745.1 uncultured Desulfovibrio sp.
GGAGAAGCCCTTCTCCAGAAGGGTTCTCCTCCCCCTCCCCAATCTTCATTTCATCCCCCTACCGCTCCGTACAACTGACGCAGGGGTCGATGCTGTTGACGATGACGGGGATGTCGGCAAGCTGGCAGTCCTTCATCATGACGGTGAGGGCCTCCCAGTTCATGTAGGACGGCACGCGCCACTTGAGGCGGGCGGGGGTGTCGGTCCCGTTGGTCTGAAGGTAATAGATAAGCTCGCCGCGCGGGGCTTCCGAGCGGGCGACGGATTCGCTTTCCGGGATGCGCTCCATGTGCACGGCCAGCGGGCCTTCGGGGAGCTTGTCGAGGCACTGGCGGAGGAGCCGGATGGACTCGAACACCTCGCGCACGCGCACCATCGCGCGCGACCAGACGTCGCCGTCCTGCTCTTTGACGATGTCAAAGTAGAGATCGGGATAGACGAGGTAGGGCGTGTTCTTGCGCACGTCGATGTCGAGGCCCGAACCGCGCGCCACGGGGCCGACCACGCCGAGCGCCCACGCATCCTCGCGGGACAGGACGCCCACGCCGCGCGAACGTTTGGCGATCAGGGGATCGGTACGGAAGACCTTTTCCACGCGCTTGACCGCTTCTTCGACGATGCCGAGCCGTTCCAGCATGTACATGGTCAGGCCGTCGTCCATGTCGAACTTCACGCCGCCGATGCAGTTCGCGGAAAGGTTCATGCGGTTGCCGTAGATGGTCTCCTTCACGTCCTGCATGTTCTCGCGCACTTCCATGATGTGCAGGAACAGGGACTTGAAGCCCACGTTGTGCGCGAAAATGGCGATGTTGAACAGGTGCGAGGCCACGCGCTTGGTTTCCTCCGCCAGCACGCGCAGGTACTGGGCGCGGGGCGGCGGGGTCATGCCGAGCACGTTCTCGACCGCCATGCAGTAGGTCAGCGAGTGGCTGTTGGAACAGAGCGAGCAGACGCGCTCGGTCAGCGTCGTGTTCTTGAAGAAATTGCGCTGCGTCGCCATGCCTTCCATGCCGCGATGGACATGCCCGGAAGTGATCTCCACCTTGCGGACGGTTTCGCCGTCAACGTCGAGATGGAAGTAAACCGGTTCCTCAAGGGCGATGTGCACCGGGCCGATGGGCAGGGAAAAACTGCTGGTCTGGCTCATTCGCGCACCCCCTTTTCCACTTCCTCGCCGGGCTCGGCGTTCACTTCCATGATGCGCTCCCACATATCCTTGGTGCAGGCCCCGTTCATCATGATGGTCAGCGGGATGACCTCATTGAGGATGCCCTCGTCGATTTCGGGATCGAGGAAGAGGCGCTTGGGGTTGGTGTTGCCGTCGACGTGCACGTCGAACAGCTCCGCGAACTCGCGTTCGTTCCAGTCGGCGTTGCGGAACCACGGGGTGATGGTGGGCACGCTGTTCTCGGCGGGGTCCAGCGGAACCGTCACCGTCACGGTATAGCCGTGCACGTCGAAGTGGTAGGCGAGCGTGGTGACGGGATCGGCGAGCTGCTTGTTCAGCGCGGTGACCGTGCACAGACGCGCCTCGTGTTTGGCGAGCAGGGCGGCGGCGGCGGGGAGCTGTCCGGCGTCCGTGAGCGTCACCCACTCGAAGCCGTTGCCCCAACTGTCCCAGTTGTGCCGTTCTTCGGAAGCCAGCTCCACCAGCCCCTTGACGAGCTCAGGATTGATGGAACGGCTTGACCATGTCGTATTCATGCAAGTTTCTCCTTGCTTCATAGCGGTACGTCGGCTCAGTCGGCGGTGCTGCCCGCCGCCGGAGACGGTTTTTCAGCGGCGCTTTCCGCGCCGGAAGGCGCATCGGGCCGCGTTTCGGCCGCTGCGGAAGCGGCGGCCTGTTCAGCCGGAGGCGTCTGGGCGCCCGGCGCCGCCTTGGAAGCCGCAGGGTCGGACTTGGGCTGTACCGTAGCTTCCCGCGAGGGTGCGGCGGTTTTCGGGGCGGAGGCCGAGGCCGCCTGAGCGGGGGCTTCCTTTGCGTTTTCCTTGTCCGCCGGGGACTTTTCGGCCTTTCTCGGCGGAACGAGACAGACTTCCTCGCGGGCGGCCATCTTTTCGAGCTGGTCGATATGACAGGCGCGGTCTTCCTCGACCGCCACGTCGATGCGGCGGCAGTTCGGGCAGAGGTGCGAGATCACGTCCACGTCGACTTCGGAATGCTTGGCGTAGATGCGGTTGAGCACTTCTTGCGGCAGAACGCGCATCTTGGCCCCGCACACGGCACAGTAGTCGTATTTGACTTTGGCGCGGGTGATCTGGGTATATTTTTCCGTGGCCCGGTGGGCGCTGTGCCAGTCGTTGGAGAGGGTGACGGCCTTGGTCGGGCAGTAGTGGCGGCACTGGGCGCACAGGCAGCAGGAGTTGCGCCACACCGTGATCTCGAAGCCGCTGCCGTCCTCGAATTTCGAGATGTTGATGGCTCCGGCGGCGCAGACGTGGACGCACGTGCCGCAGCCCACGCACAGCGCCGGGTCGATTTCGACCCGCCCGCGCAGGCGGTCCGGGGTGTACGTCTCCCCGAAGGGGAAGGCGTCGGTCACCGGGCCCTTCTTGAGGTTGTCCCAGAGGATTTTGAGGAATTCCATATCAGCCCTCCATCCTTTCCCGCCAGATGGCGACGGCTTCGAGCACGCCTTCCATGATCGCCTGCGGGCGCGGCGGACAGCCGGGCACGTTGACGTCGATGGGCAGGTAGCGGTCCACCGGGCCTTCGATGGAATAGCCTTCGCGGAACACGCCGCCGCTGATGGGGCAGATGCCCACGGCTACGGTCACTTTGGGCTCGGGGATTTCGTTCCAGACGCGCAGGACCTTGTCCTTGACCCGCGCCGTGAGCGGCCCGGTGATGAGCACGATGTCCGCGTGGCGGGGGCTCCCGCAGTATTTGCAGCCGAGGCGCTCCACGTCGTAGCGGGAGATGCAGGCCGTGGTGGCCAGTTCCACGTCGCACCCGTTGCAGGAGCCCGCGTTGATGCGGAACAGCCACGGCGAGCGGGTGGAGAGTTTTTTGATGAGGTTCATGACCGGCCTCCCGTCAGCAGCCAATCCACACCAGGACGAGGCTCAGGAAAGCCAGCCCGGTGGGATACTTGAAGAAAAAGGACAGAGCCTGTTCGATGCGCAGACGCCCCGTGGCGGACTTCACCACGGTCAGGGTGAACAGCATGAACAGCGCGCACTTGACGACGAACCAGACCAGATTGACCGCGGGGATGTCCGAAATCGTGCCGGGGAAGAACAGCACCACCCCGAGCGCCAGCGCCACGACCATCTTGAGGGCCGAGGCCATGTGGAAGAAGGCCAGCAGCACGCCCGAATATTCGAGGAGCGGCCCTTCGAGGATTTCTGTTTCCGCCTCCGGCTGGTCGAAGGGCGGCACGCCGAGCGTGGCGGGCAGGAACATGAGCCACGCGAGGAACGCGGGCCACATGACCGGGGTGAGCCCGAACGAGCCGTGTTCGGACTGATAGTCCATGATCCTGGTCAGGGAGAATTCGGCCCCGCTGCCGCCGCCCACTTTCATGGCGACCGTCAGCATGATCATAAGCAGCGGAACCTCATAGGCAAGCATCATGATCATCTCGCGGGAGAAGCCGATGCCGCCGTAGGGCGAGCCGGACGAGGAGCCCGCCAGCATGATCGCCATCGCCGGGATGGGGAACAGGTAGAAGATGACCAGCAGGTCGCCCATCTTGGGCAGGCCGTCGGTCACGCCGGGCACGGGCAGCAGCGCCGCGCACATGGCGATGCCGCCGAGCGCGACCACGGGGGCCGCGAGGAACGCCCCGCGCACGGCGGAGGCCGGGATGATGACCTCCTTGGCGCTCAGCTTGATCAAGTCGAGGAAGGGCTGGATCAGTGGCGGCCCCACCCGGCGCTGGAGCCGGGCTTCGACGCGGCGGTCGCACCCTTTGAGGAACAGGCCCAGCGCCAGCGCGAACAGGCCGCCGGGGAAGACGACAAGGTGGAGAATGCCCACAAGCAGGTCTAGCATGACGGACGCTCCTTATTGATGCGGAGGGACTGCCGCAGGGCCCGGCAGAGGGACAGGGCCAGTTCCGGCAGAGGGCATGCGGCGCTGCCGGGCTTGTTGCCCGTGCACAGGTTGACCAGCGCCGGGTAGATGGCTTCGGGCGGGATGCGCGAGGCTTCCTGAGATGCGTCGTGGCCGCAGGCGTGCGGGGGCGCGACGCGGATCTTCACGCGGGAGAGCAGGAAGCGCAGGGCCAGCCAGCAGCCGCCGAAGGCCACGAGCATCAGCACGGCGACCGCCGTGGCGTCCCACGCGCCGGGGCCGGTGGCGAGGCCGTAGAAGGCCACGTCAAGCGGCGGCATCCCGTATTCCGCCAGCGCCGCATTGAGGGGCGCGAGCATCAGGCCGGGGAACACGCCGGTCAGGATCACCATGAAGGCCATGAGCAGCATGGGCGCGCGCATGACCCACGGGGCCTCTTCGATATGGTCGAGGTTGCGCCCCGGCTGTCCGAGGAAGACCGCGTGCATGAAGCGGGCGAGGTACGCCAGCGTGATCACGCTGCCGATGAGCGAGATCAGCGCGAGGAGCGGTTCGCCTTCCGCCATGAGCGCCTGATAAATGATCCACTTGGAGGTGAAGCCGTTGGTCGGCGGCACGCCCACGGCGGCCAGCGACCCGATGAAGAAGCAGAACATGGTCACGGGCATCTTGCGGCCCACGCCGCCCAGCTCGGCGATCGTATCCGCATGGGTGCGCAGCATGACCGCGCCGACCATGAGGAAGAGCAGATCCTTGAAGAACACGTGGTTCGCCATGTGCAGGAGGCCGCCCGCCATGCCGAGGCTCGTGCCCACGGCGACGCCGAGCACCATGTACCCGATTTGGCTTACCGTAGACCAGATGAACACCAGCTTGAGGCTGTTCTGGAGCATGGCCTGCACGGCGCTGTACAGCAGCGTGAACGCGCCGATCCATGCCGCGGCGTACATGACGGCCTGCTGCGAGAAGAGCCCCGCCGTGTCCGGGGACTGCGCGTACACGCTCCCGAAGACGAGGAACAGCTTCACGAGGCCGAAGACGGCGATCTTCAGCAGCACGGAGGAGATGTAGCCGGACACGGGCGTGGGGGCCAGCGCCGGGTGCATCTGCCAGTCGATGCGCAGGGAGACCTGCGCGGCCTTCATACAGAAGCCGACGGCCATCAGGATCATGATGGAGGTGCCCACGGCGGGGGGCAGGGAGGCGAAGCCCTCGGCCACGCCCGCGAACTCGCCGGTGCCGGTGTAGGCCACGATGAGCCCGATGCCGAGGAACAGGAAGCCCGCGCCCGCCACGTTGAACAGGAAGTACTTGAAGCCTTCCCGCAGCGCTTCGGGCGTGCCCTCATGCGCGATGGCGAAATACAGGGCCCACGAGCTCATGATTTCCCAGAAGGTGAAGAAGCTGAACAGATCCGAACTCGCCGCCACGCCGAGCAGCCCGCCCGTCATGAGCAGGAAGAAGGCGTAGAAGCGCCATTGCGTATGGCTGTGCTCCATGTAGCCCACGGCGTACACGAGGTTCACCGTGCCGACGGCGGGGATGAACAGGGCCATGATGAAGGACAGCGTATCCAGATCCTGCCCGAAGGCGAGCACATGCAGCGTGGTCAGGAGCAGGATGGCGGCGGCGCCCCATCCGGCCTTCACGCGATCCCTGCGGAACCAGATCGGCACGATGGCGCCGATCATGGGCAGGAGCACATACACGGGCCAGCTCACGTCGAGCGACGGCAGGGCCGCCGCCATATGGCCCGCGCCGGTGCCGAGGTGCGGCATAAGCTCGTTGATGACCGGGGTGACGAGGGACAGGCCCGTCTGCGGGGCCACGCCGAGGATCACGCACAGGCCCGCGAGGATGATCATGGGCACGCGCATGGTCGTGGTGACGCCCTGCACGCGGCGGCGTCCCGCCGGGGCGGGGTCAAGCAGGATCGTGCGCAGGATGCGCATGTAGTAGATCGCCCCCACGAGGCTCGCCGCGATGAGCGCCGCCGCGATGAGCGGCTGCCCGGCGTCCATACAGGCCACGATCATGAGGTATTTGCTCACGAAGCCGTTGAACGGCGGCAGGCCCATGATGGACACGATGCCGATGCTCATACAGCCCACGGCCCACGGCATTTCGTGGACGAGGCCCGCGAGATCGGAGAGCTTGCGGCTGCCCACGCGGAAAATGAGGCCGCCCGCACAGAGGAAGAGCAGGTCCTTCATGATCGCGTGGTTCAGGACATGGGACAGCGCGCCCGCCGCCGCCAGCCACGTGCCGAGGCCGAGGACGGTGAAGATTTCACCGACCTGCCCCATGGTGGAGTAGGCGAGCATCCGCTTGAGGTCTTCCTGCCTGAGGGCCATCCATTCGCCGTAGGCCATGGTGCACAGGCCCATGAACGTGACCATCAGGCCGGGGGCGGTGAGGCCCCCGTAGGTTCCGGTCGAGGCGAGTTCCTTGTAGCCGATGAGCCCGAAATAGACCGTCACCACGCCGAACACGCCCATCTTGGTGAGCACGCCGGAGAGCGGCGCGGACACGGACGACGGCGCGGCGGGGTGGGCGTCGGGCAGCCAACTGTGCAGGGGCACGAGGCCGGCCTTGGCTGCGAAGCCGAGCAGGGTGAACACAAGGGCGAACTTGAGCACGTCGTCGGAATGGACGGACAGGTTGGCGACGAGTTCGCCGTACTGCGTATGGTTCCCGCCGATCATGAAGAAGCCCACGATCATGAGGTAGGCCGCGCTGCAGCACAGCACCACGTACTTGATGGCCGCGTCGCGCGCTCTGGAAGTGCGCTCCCACGCCACCAGCGCGAAGGACGCCCACGTCATGACTTCCCACTGGGAGGCCAGCGTGCCGATGTTGTCGGTGGTCACGATGTTGAGCAGCGCGCCGAAGGTAAGGAGCAGGAAGAACCAGTACCAGTGCTTGCGCCCGTCCTCCTCAATATAGTTGGTGGAATAGCAGGCGACGAGCGTGCCGATGCCCGATATGATCAGCGAGAACAGGCGGGACAGGGGCGGCAGGTCGCTCGCGTAAGTGAGGATGAACGCGGCGAGGAACAGCGCGAACGTATACTTGGCCCGGTAAGCGGGCCTGATGATGCGGGGACAGAGGACGAGGAAGGAGCCCACATAGAGCAGAAGCGGGGTCGCATGCCACGGGCCTTCGAGTTCCACCAGCGAATGGGGATCGATGCCGACGATCCACGCGCCGAAATCCTGCACGAGGAAGCGCCCGATCCCCAAAAGCGCCAGCAGGGCAAGCAAAACGTACAGGCTGATCGCAGCCGGGGTCTTGCTCCAGCGGTTGGGGACGATGGGGCACCAGCTCCCGGTGGGGACGCCGAGCAGCTCGGTTTCCCTGTCGAACAGGGCGCGGGCGAAGTTGCCGCCGCCGATGGGGACTTCGGTGCATATGGGTTCGTCGGGCCGGGTGAAGCACACCTGGAGGACGACCTCGGCGGAAAGCCACAGCAGCACGGTGTAGCCCAAGGCCATGATGATGGCGAGAACCGGGCCGCCGAGCGGCACGTCGATGCTGTGCATGGCCATGGCGTGCAGGACGAGATGCTGGCCTTCCGGCGTCATGGCCGGAGAGATGCCGAGCGAAGCCTCAAGCGCGAACGCCAGCAGCACGGCCCCCACGGGGTTGCGGTGCAGCGCGCCGCGGATGTCGTTGGCGACGCAGGAATACGGGTTGGAGACGAGCCCGGACAGCCCCATCCATGCCGCGAGGCGCGCAATGGCATGGTAGATGATGATCATGATGCTGCCCACGTCGCCGGACGGCCCAAGGCCAAGCCCCATGAGCGCAAGCCCCAAATCCACAAGGCCGCCCCAGAGGATCAGCAGACCGGGCCGGCCCCGCTCGCGGTATACTTTATAAACCCCAAACAGCATTATCAGCAGGCCGGCGACGAGAATAGCCATCTCTGATGGCGAAGTCGGCGTTACGCTACTGTCCATGCTCCCTCCTTAAAAAGTAAGCGCTGTGCTTGTCCATAGTGGATAGAAATCAGACGCAGTGCCGGACTGCCCCGGCACGAAGGCTGGGTTCGCGCCGGAAAGAGGGCCGCCTTCCCTCAAGAGGCGGGCCTCAAGAAACAACGGACTTGTCTTTTTGTGAGCGTTTTCCCATTATCCGGCCCTCTTTGCCGTGTTTATTCAAACAAACAGTTCCGGGGAGGGAAAACACGCTGAAGTATGATTCTCGCATGTTCCTGCGCTCTTTACAATCCCACCCCGCAGGGCTATCACGCAGACGTCCATCCACCCTTACAGCCATGAACCGGGAGATTCCATGTCGGCTCGCTTCCCCTTATCCCTGCGTCTTTTTTTCACAACCTGTTTCTGCCTGTGCGTCTGCCTTGCCGCCGGGTGTTCGGGCAAACAGGTGCACGTCACGGCCGAAAATGAGTTCAACACGATGGCGAAACGGCTGGCTCCGGCACTCAAGGCCCACGGCGTCATCGACGAGCACGGGGCCTATGCCGTTCCCGTCTTTTCGGCCCCGGAGCTGCCGCCCCAGCTTGGGGAATATTTGTTCCAGCGCCTTTCCCCGGCGTTCCGCTTCAAAGTCGATCCGGCGCTGCTGCCGCCGACGTTCGCCCTGTCGCGCACGGCGGGGGATACGGTGGAGATGCGGCCCTACGGCTTCATGCTCGGACAGGGCGCGGACATCGTGACGGTAACGCTGCTTGCCCAGGTGGACTGGAACGACGACGGCCTCAACGAATGGCTGCTGCTTTGCCGGGTCAAGCCGCTCATCGGCAAAGCATTGGATTCGTATCAGGATGCTTTAAAGGAATTAAACCATCTCTCGCAGCAACATCCCTACCGGATACAAC
>URTO01000058.1 GCA_900550745.1 uncultured Desulfovibrio sp.
GGGGGAAGGAAGCCCTTCTTCAGAAGGGTTCCTTCCCCCCTCCCCGACTCGTATCAATCATCCTGCCCCAGATAGGCTTCAATGACCTTGGGGTCGCGGCGCACGACGTCGGGCGAACCGCTGGCGATAAGCGAACCGTACTCAAGCACAAGGAGCTTCTCGCACACCTTCATGACAAGGCCCATGTCGTGCTCGATGAGCAGCACCGTCACCCCGCGCTGGCGGATGGCGTAGATAAGCTCAATCAGCACCGCCGTTTCGGGGTCGTTCATGCTCCCGGCGGGCTCGTCAAGAATGATGAGCTTGGGATCGGAGGCGAGCGCACGGGCGATTTCGAGCAGGCGCTGGTTGCCGTAGGACAGGCTCCCGGCCTCCTCGGCATAGCTGTCGGCAAGGCCGACGAACTCCAGTTCGTTCATGGCCCGCTCAAGGGCGGCCCGTTCCTCACGGCGCTGCGCCGGAGTGTGGAACATGGATCCGATGATCCCGCTGTGCATCCGGCAGTGGCGGCCCGCAAGGACGTTTTCCACCAGCGGCAGCGTGGGGAACAGGCGGATGGACTGGAACGTCCGGGCAATGCCGAGGCTCACGATGGTGTGCGGCTTCATGCCCTTGATGGACTGCCCGGCAAACCGGATGTCGCCGCCGTCCGGGACGTAGTTCCCCGTGATCAGGTTGAACACCGTCGTCTTGCCCGCGCCGTTGGGCCCGATGAGCCCCACGATGCTGCCCTGCTCCACGTCAAAAGAGACTTCGTTCACGGCGGTCAGCCCGCCGAAAATCTTGGTCACTGTCTGCAAAGAGAGAAGGCTCATGCCGCGCCCTCCTTCCGGGCCGTGCGGGGGGCGACCGGCGAGCTGAAATCACGCGTGCGCCGCAACAGCCGCCGCACATCGTACCGGCGCGGCGAAGGCGGCAGGAGCCCCTGCGGGCGCACCACCATCATGATCATCATGGCAAGGCCGAAGACCAGCATACGGGCGCTGGCGAAGTCGCGGAACATTTCCGGCAGGGCCACGATGAGGAAGGTGCCGAGCAGCACGCCGATCTGGCTGCCGCCGGAGAGGATGACCACGGCAAAGACCACCACCGACTCCCAGAAGGTAAAGGAACTCGGTGAAATGATGGTCATCTTGGCGGCAAAGAGGTTCCCCGCCATGCCCGCCCAGAACGCGCCGATGACGAAGGCCATGAGCTTCAGGTTCGCCACGTCCATGCCGCAGCCCTCGGCGGCGGTGTCGTCTTCCTTGATGCAGTTCAGCGCGCGGCCGAAACGCGATTCGGAAAGCCAATGGAACAGCAGCACGGTGACGCCGACCATAATCCATATGAGATAATAGAACTGGATGGCCTTGCGGATCTTGATGCCGAAGATTTCCGGGCGCGCGATGCCGAAAATGCCGTTCGCGCCGCCGGTCAGCCCGAACACGTCGTTGATCAGGGCGATGCGGACGATTTCCACGATGCCGATGGTCACGATGAGCAGGTAGTCGCCGCGCAGGTGGATGATGGGCCGGGCCACGACCAGCGCGAACAGCGCCGCCGCCGCGCCCGCCACGGGAATGAGCAGCAGGATGGGGATCTGGTAGTGCGTGTTCAGGATGGCGGTCACATACGCGCCCACGGCATAGAACGCCGCGTGCCCCATATGGAAGATCCCCGCCTGGCCGAGGATGACGTTCAGGGAGAGCGCCAGCAGCGCGTACAGCCCCACGTTGACGGCCACTTCAGTCCAATAGGTGTTCATGCCGAGCGGCAGCACCGCCACAAGGACGGCGACCAGCACGGGGTAATAGCGTTTGAACAGGCTCATAACTTGTCGGCCACCCTTTCACCGAGGAGGCCGGTGGGCCTGATGATGAGGATGAGGATAAGCACGAGGAAGGCAATGGCGTCCTTCCATGCCATGGCGAGGTACGACGCGCCGAGCGCCTCGATCACGCCGAGCAGCAGCCCGCCGATCATGGCTCCGGGGATGTTCCCGATGCCGCCGAGGATGGCCGCCGTGAACGCCTTGAGGCCGTAAGACCAGCCCATCGTAAAGTCGATCTGCCCGTAGTACGTGCCCACCATGACCCCGGCGACGCCGCCGAGCCCCGCGCCGATGAAGAACACCAGCGAGATCACGCGATCCACGTTGATGCCCATGAGCCGGGCCGCGCCCTGATCGATGGCGACGGCGCGGATGGCCGTCCCCATGCGGGTGCGGTTGATGAAGGCGTACAGGGCCAGCATCAGCACCAGCGAGCTGACGATGACGATGACGCGCATCACGGGCACGTTCAGCCCGAAGATATTGAACGTCAGCGTGGGAATGAGGTTTTCCGGGTAGACGTAGACGCGCGCGCCGTAGATGAGCATGACCGCGTTCTGGAAGACGATGGACGCGCCAAGGGCGGACACCACGGCGGCAAGGCGGTTTGCCTTGCGCAGCGGGCGGTAGGCCACCCGCTCCAGCGCGACGCCGAGCAGGGCCACCAGCCCAAACACGATGAGCACCACAAGCCCCACCGCCAGCACGGGCGTCATGCTCCCGGCGAGGCCGCCGGACACAAGCAGAGTCATTCCAAGATACGCCCCGATGGTGAAAATGTCGCCGTGCGCGAAGTTGATCAGCTTCAGCACGCCGTACACCATCGTATAGCCGAGCGCGACGAGGGCATAAATGCCGCCCACGGCAAGGCCATTGATGAGCTGCTGTAAAAATTCGTTCATATCATCAGGGGGTTTGATAAAGGATTGAGGCGGGCGGGAAAGGGGGTTCCCTGCACCGGGGCCTCATGGCCCCGGCCCGCCGTGCCGGAGGCCCCGGACACGGAAGCACGGCGACCGGAAAACCCCGTCACCGTACCCGAAAAAAGAAGCCGAAACTTCTGGAGGCTCCCGGAAAGCGTCCTTCCGGGAGCCGGAAACCTTACTTCTGGAGCACGAACCCGCCGTTGCCGTCCACTTCGTAGACCTTGTAGAGGTCGCCGATGCGGTCGCCCTTTTCGTTGAAGCCGAGCTTGCCGGTCAGGCCGGGGTATTCCTTGAGATCCTTCTTGAGGTACTTGGCCACGGCTTCCGGATCGGCATCCGTCCCGGCCTGAAGCGCCGCGACGATGACCTTGAAGGCGTCGCCGGCCAGCACCGACCACACGGAACTCGGCAGGCTGTTGTACTGCGCCTTGTAGCGGGAGAAGAAATCCTTGGCTTCGGGGGTGTCGAAGTCGTGGGCGGACGGCGGGCTGATGAAGAAATAGCCCTTGGCTGCATCCTTGCCCGCGATCTTCACGAGGTCGGTGTTGTTGGCGGCGTCGCCGCCCATCATGGGCACATCCCAGTGCATTTCCTTCTTCTGGCGGAGCAGCATGCCCGCTTCGGGGTAATAGCCGGTGAAGAAGATGAGGTCGGGATCGGCGGCCTTCAGCTTGGTCAGGATGGCGGTATAGTCGCGTTCGCTCGGAGTCAGGGCATCGTAGAACACCACGGGCACGCCCGCACCCTTGAGGCCCTTCTGCGCTTCTTCGGCGAGGCCCTTCGCATAGGAGGAGTTGTCGTGCAGGATGGCGACCTTCTTGAAGCCCTTGGCGGCAATGACCTTGCTGGCCACGCGGCCCTGTTCGTCATCGCGGGGGCAGGTGCGGAAGAAAAGGGGAAGGCCCTTTTCCGTCAGGCGCACGCTGGTGGAACCCGTGGCGATCTGCATGATTTCGGCTTCGTCGATGATGTTCTGGGAAGCCTCGGTCACGGCGGAGCCGTACGTCCCGATGACCGCCATCACCCCGGCGGAGGCCAGCTTCTGGGCGGCGAGGGAGGCCGTGCGCGGATCGCCCGCGTCGTCTTCCACGACCAGCTCGATCTGCTTGCCGTTGACGCCGCCCGCCTTGTTCACTTCCGAAACGAGCAGGCTCACGATCTGCTGCATGTCCTGCCCTTCGCTGGCCCACTTGCCGGTAAGCGGGCACATCAGGCCGATGCGGACAGCGTCCGCGGCAAAGGAGGGACCGGCCGCCAGCATGAGCGTGGCGGCGACAAGCATCAGTTTTTTCACAAGTTTGTTCATGCTTTCCCCTGAGAAATGGAACGTTTTTCGGATGGGACGACGGGGCGGGACGGCCGGGGCCCTGCTTTTCCGAAAGAAACAGACGGCATCCCGCATGGTGCCAAGCGTCTACCGTACAACAAAATAAGGGAAAACGGAACCCGCCCCGGACGCGTCATCCCCCCCGTTTTTCGCGGGATCGCCGCGCCGGGCGGGGCAAAAAGGAACAGGCCGGGCCGACGCGCCGCCGGAAGGCGGCGTGGGAGTACAAAAATTCGTCCCTTGATTTGTAGAAAATGAGACTATATGTTCAGTGCAATGTACGATTTTCCCTTAGAGGTGCCCTGTGCTGATCCGTTGCCCCGAATGCCGGTTTGAACGCCAGATAGACGAAAACGCCATTCCCGCCAATGCGGCGGTGGCGACCTGCCCGCATTGCAAATGCCGCTTCCGTTTCCGTAACCCGGACGGGACGCCCGTCATCGACGAGACGCCCGCAGCCGCCCCGCAAACGGCCCCCGCCGGACGCCCCCTGCCCCCGGACGTGGAGGGCGACGATCCCCTGCCGCCCGGAGCGATGGTTCCCCGTATTCCGGGCGACCATGACGCCTCCTCGCCGGCTCCCGAAGCCCCCGAAACCGAACCCGAAAAGGGCCAGCCGGAACCCCCGCAAAACGCCGCGGAGAACCGTTCCGACTTCTGGAACAACTTCCAGAAAAAACGCGACGGGGAAAGCAAGGGCAAAGGCGGCATCGCAGCCGCCATGCACGCCGACGGCACCGACGTCCCGTGGGAGGATAAACGCTGCAACCCCTTCATGGCCCTTTACCAGACCATCCTGCGGGTGATGTTCAACGCGCCCCGCTTCTTCGCCGCCCTGCCCGCCAGCAACGGCAAGCTGACCCGCCCGCTCGTGTTCTACCTCATCCTCGGCCTGTTCCAGACCCTCGTCGAGCGCATGTGGTACCTCATGAGCATCCAGGCCAGCGGGCCTTCCATCACCGATCCCAAATTGCAGGAAGTCCTCGGCGACATGGCCCAGAGCATGAGCCTGCCCCTGACCATCCTCCTGACGCCGGGCATCCTCGCCATCCAGCTCTGCTTCTTCGCGTCGGTCTTCTACCTCATGCTGCGGCTCGTGCAGCCGGAAAACGTCCAGTTCCGCACGGTGTTCCGGGTCATCGCCTACAGCGCCGCGCCCACCGTGGTCTGCATCGTCCCGCTGGTCGGCCCGCTCGTGGGCAGCATCTGGTTCGGCGTCTGCTGCTTCATCGGCTGCAAGTACTCCATGCGCCTGCCGTGGTCGCGCACCGGGCTGGCCCTCGGCCCGCTCTACCTCATCGCGTTCGCCATCGGCATGCAGCTTATCCGGCAGTTCCTGAGCATGAGCGCCTAAAAAACCGTTTTGGGGGAGGAGAGGGCGTTTCCGAAGAAAGGGGGGGGGAGCCCCGCGCTTTCCCCTCCCCAACCCTGCCGACATAAAGCCGAAGCGCCGCCCAACGGGTGCAGCGCCTTTTCCCTTCCCAAGCCTGTCGGCCTAACGCCCTCCCCCATCCTCCCCCTTCCCGCCCTTTCCCAAAGCGGCCACACCCTGCCCCGATGCCCCGAAACGCGCCCTTCCGGGAGCAGCGCGCATTGCCGCGGGGAAAATGCCAGCGCGTTTCGTCCCCGCATAACACCGCCGCTCACGCCTCTTTTTCCTTCTTCAAGCCGTTCCGGGCCTTGAACAACGGCAGGCCGCCCTCCGAAGGCTTGCGGGCGGGCGTTTTCTCCCTTTTCTCAAGGGGGATAGCCTTTTCTTCCGCTTTTCGGCATAACAGGTTCCCCCGGACGCAAACGCCACCCAAAAAACGGCGCCTGACGCCCATAACGCCCCTCGGAAGGAGACAGGGGAAGCGTTCCTCCCCGCCATTGCCATGAAAAGAAAAACGAAAGCCCGGATCGCGAGATTCACCCGCCAAGTGCCGATCCTGCGCGAAACGCAGGCCCTGCGCAATGAAAGCGTGCTCCGCCTTATCGTGCAGGCGGCTTTCGTCGGCGGCTGCACCGGAGGCGTCATCGGCGTATTCCGCTGGCTCTATGATCACGGCAATGCGTGGATCGCCGCCACGCTCAGGCACGGCGCGGACGATCCCGCCACCGCGCTGATCGTCTTCGGCACGCTCATCCTGCTGGCGCTCATCGTGGGCCAGATGGTCAGGAAGGAGCCCCTCATCAGCGGCAGCGGCATCCCCCAGACGGAACTGGCGCTGGCCGGGCTGCTTCCCTATCCGGGATTCCGCATCGTGGCCGCCAAGTTCGTCGGAACCCTGCTGTCCCTGTCCGGCGGCCTCTCCGTGGGCCGCGAAGGGCCAAGCATCCAGATGGGCGCGGCTGTGGGCTGCGGATTCGGGCGGATCTTCCAAAAGCTCGCCGGAGAAGATCCGGGCCATGCCCCGCGTTTCCTCATCGCGGGCAGCGTCGCCGGTCTTGCCGCCGCCTTCGGCGCGCCGTTCGCGGGCATGCTGTTCGCCTTTGAGGAAGTCAAAACCATCGTGACCGTGCCGCTCCTGCTGTTCACCGGCGTGGCCTCGTTTTCCGCATGGTTTGTCGTCACTATCCTGTTCGGCTTCGGGCTGGTTTTCCCCTTCGCCTCCATCCCCTCCCTGAACTGGGGGCAAATCTGGATCCCCGCACTGCTCGGCGTGGGGACGGGGCTGTTCAGCGCCCTTTACAATGCCGCCCTGATCCGCGTGACGGAACTCCATGACCGCCAGAAGCTGATCCCGGCCCCCCTCAAGCCGCTCCTGCCCTTCCTGCTCAGCGGCGTCCTGCTGTACGCCTATCCGCAGGTGCTCGTGGGCATCGGCTATTCCACAGCCGATCTCGGCGGCCTCACGCCCAACGGCCCGCTCCTGCTCGGCCCGGTGGCGCTCCTCCTGTGCGTCAAAATCATCTTCTCCATCCTGAGCTTCGCCTCCGGCGTGCCCGGCGGCCTGCTCATGCCCATGCTCGCCATCGGCAGCATGGTCGGAGCCGTGGGCGGGACCCTGCTCATCGGAAACGGCTTTTCCGCCGAACCGCAGCTTCCCGCCTATCTCGTGCTCGGCATGGCGGGCCTGTTCTCAGGCACGGTACGCGCGCCGCTCACCGGCACGGCGCTGGTTGCGGAAATGTCCGGCGCGTTCCAGTGCCTGCCCGAAATGGCCATCGCCGCCTTCATCTCCACGGTCGTCGCCAACAGGGCCGGCTCGCCCCCGGTGTACGACTCCCTGAAACGCCGTATCCTCGTGAACCGAAACGCCTCGTCCAATATCAATTAACACCTTGAAATAATATATTTTTTAAAAAAAGGCTTGCATTGTTCCAAACAAATACGCTAAGCAATGCCTTTCCCTGAATTCCAAACAGTACGGAGCATGCTGACATGACCCGCAAAGACCGCACCGAAGGCATCTACAACCGCCGCGAAGTGCTCGACGAGAGCGAACGCCGCCAGTATTGCCTGATCCAGCTCAAGGATCTGCTCTCCTACGCCTACAGATATTCTGAGGACGTCAAAAAACGCTTTGACCGCGCCCAGTTCAATGTGGAGAAATTCAAGACCCTTTCCGACATCAAGCACATCCCGCTGCTGAAGAAGAAAGAGCTCATCTTCCTCCAGTCCATCGGCCCCCGTCTCGGCGGCCTGCTGACCAAGGACATCGGCGAACTGAAGCGCATCTTCCTTTCGCCCGGCCCCATCTTCGACCCGGAAGACCGCATGGACGACTACTGGGGATACACCGAAGCCTTTTATTCCGTGGGCTTCCGTCCCGGCGACGTGGTTCAGGTGACCTTCAACTACCACCTGTCCCCGGCGGGGCTGATGTTTGAAGAGCCCCTGCGCAACCTCGGCTGCGCCTCCATCCCGGCGGGCCCGACCGATCCCGGCACCCAGCTCGACATCATGCAGAAGCTGCGCGTATCCGGCTACGTGGGCACGGCGAGCTACCTGATGCACCTCGCCCAGAAAGCTGAGGAAAAGGGCATCAACCTGCGTAAGGATCTCTTTCAGGAAGTGGCTTTCGTCACCGGCGAACGCCTCTCCGAAAAGATGCGCAACCAGCTCGAAAAGAAGTTCGACATCATCCTGCGCCAAGGTTACGGCACGGCAGACGTGGGCTGTATCGGCTACGAATGCTTCCACAAGACCGGCCTGCACATCTCGAACCGCTGCTACGTGGAAATCTGCCATCCCGACACCGGCATTCCGCTGAAGGACGGCGAAGTGGGCGAAATCGTCGTGACCTCGTTCAACAAGACGTACCCGCTCATCCGCCTCGCCACGGGCGACCTCTCCTACATCGACCGCGCCCCCTGCGCCTGCGGGCGTACCAGCCCGCGCCTCGGCAGCATCGTGGGCCGCGTGGACACCACCGCCCGCATCAAGGGCATGTTCGTCTACCCCCATCAGGTGGAGCAGGTCATGGCCCGCTTCGAGGACATCAAGCGTTGGCAGATCGAGGTCATCAACCCCGGCGGCATCGACGAGATGATCCTTTATGTGGAAGCCAGCAACTTCCATCAGGAAGACGAGCTGCTGCACCTCTTCCGCGAGCGCATCAAGCTGCGCCCGGAACTCAAGGTGCTTGCCCCCGGCACGCTGCCCCCGCAGATCAAGCCCATCGAAGACAAGCGCGAATGGGATTAGTTTCCGTAGAGTGTTGAATGTGGGGGAGGGGAGAGGGAAACTTTCTGGAGAAAGTTTCC
>URTO01000059.1 GCA_900550745.1 uncultured Desulfovibrio sp.
TGGATGTATTTTGTATCGGTTAAGGAGTCTATTTATAAATAAAGTTGATAACTCAACCGGTCATTTCTTATAATTCTTTGAAAAAGGCATCAAAATATGAAAAAGACCCATCGCCAAAACATTGTTAGTTGCCCCAAGGAAATCACCGTTGACCTGATTACCGAAGAGGAAGCCGCCGCCATATTGGGATTGAAGAAATCCACCATGCAACAACGCCGCTGGCTGAAGCAGCCGCCCGCCTACGTGAAGACGGGGCGATTCATCCGTTACCGCATGGCGGATATTGTCGACTACATCAATTCCTGCGTTGTGAACCCGAAGGTGGAAGGGTGAGGGCATGGCGAGAAAGAAGAGGCCGGATTTCAATCAAGTAGAATGGGCAAGGCGGGCATCCTATCCCCATTCGCGGGAAGAGTGCCGGGATTGTGTCCACTATGGCATGAGGCCGCCCGTGTGCAACAGTCTGGAAAGGCATTTCCTCCGTTTGCCGGAAGAGGCCGACGAAACGCAAAAGTGCTCTTTCCGGGAAGAGGAAACGGCGGAATCTGGACAGTGGACATTTTACCATCATTCACGGGAACAGTGCCGCGAATGCTTCTTTTTCAGCCGGAACCCTCCCATGTGTACTAACCTTTCAGTGGGGGCGCTGTACACGCGGGAAGAGTTCGCAACATTGCCGGAATGTCCTTTTCGGGAAGCCATGTTGATGTAACCGCGTGCTGTTTCGGCGGATTGGTTACGTTGACCGTGTGCAGGATATGAGGGTTTTGATATGCCAGTAGACGATCTCAACCAGATTTTTGGGGATAAGCTCCGGGAGGCCGGGCTTGCCGTTGAGCAGGTGGAGATGGACGGCCTTTTGCACCGTTGCGGGACGGTTGCCAAGCCGGGCGGGAAGGATGGCGCTTATATCGCCCATGCCGATTCTCCAGCTTCCATCTGGTGGCAGAACTGGCAGACGGGGGAAGACGGCACCTATTGCCCTGTCAAGAAAGGCACCATGACCGCCGCCGAACGGGACACGCTGAAAAAGCGGATTGCGGAAGCCCGTGCCCGGCGCGAAGCGGAAGAGGAGCGGCGGCACGCAAAGGCCGCCGAAACCGCCGCAACGCGCTGGATTGAGGCAAGCGACGCACCCGACAGTCACCCTTACCTTGAACGTAAGATGGTGCGTTCCTACGGGTTGCGACTGTGGGGAAATCAGTTGCTTATCCCGCTCCATGATGAAGCCGGAAAGCTGGTATCCCTCCAGAGCATAGACCCGGACGGCGAGAAGCGTTTTCTTGCTGGCGGAAAGACGCGGGGCGGCGCGTTCTTCATTCCGGCACGGGATGGAAAGACGGCTACCGTGCTTATTGCCGAGGGCTACGCCACAGCCGCATCCGCGTGCATGGCGTCGGGCTATGCGGCGTTTGTGGCTTTCAATGCGGGAAACCTATTGTCTGTAGCAATGCGGGCGCGGCGGCTGTTCCCGGAATCCAAGCTGATTGTGGTTGCTGACGACGATTGGCAGACGGAAGAGAAAACCGGGAAAAATACCGGATTGAAGTCGGCGGAAGAGGCCGCCCGGCGCGTTGGCGGTTGGCTTGCCGTGCCTTCCGTCCGGGGCATCCCCGGCGCGTCTGATATAAATGACCTGCACCAAAAGGGCGGCATTGATGCCGTATGGCGTTGCCTCACTTCCGCCCGCACCCCAGACGACGAACAGCCACAAAAAGAGTACATGACCGCGCCTGACGGCTCCGGGGAAAGTACGCCTTCATCTGCCGCAATCGGGAACGGTCTCCCCGCTTCCGTCTTGCCGGAAGGGTATTTTCTGATAGCGGACGGCCCACGGGCTGGCCTGTACTGCGTTGAGCGGCGAAGAGGCGAAGAACAGGAAGTGCGCTTAGGGCCGCCGCTGTTTATTCGGGGCATGACACGGGATGCGGACAGCAATGAATGGGGATTGTGGCTGGAATGGAATGACCCGGACGGCAAATTGCACCAGTGGGCGATGCCTCTTGAGCTTCTTTCCCGGTACAATTCGGACTGGCACGCTACCCTTGTTCGCGGCGGCTGGCTTGGAGACCCGCGGCACAAAAGCAAGGTAGCAGCCCTTTTGTCTATGGTGCGCCCAAAGGAGCGTGTCCGGTGTGTTCCCTGCGTAGGCTGGCACAAGGACGCCTTTGTTTTGCCTGACGCGGCATATGGTGCCGTGGGGGAGTCAATGGTGCTCCAATCCGCCAACCATGCCCGCCTCTATGATACGGACGGGGCGGCGGAAGATTGGCGGAAATTCGCCGGGCTTGCGGAAGGGAACAGCCGCCTTGCCCTTGCCGTATCCGCCGCTTTTGCCGGAACGCTATTGCATCCTGCGGGGATTGAGTCCGGGGGCTTCAATTTCGTTGGCGGTTCGTCCACAGGAAAAACTACGGCTCTGCGTTTCGCCGCGTCTGTATGGGGAGGCAAGGAACACATCCGCAGTTGGCGAACGACAGACAATGCACTTGAAAGCCTCGCCGCCCATCACAACGACACAACCCTTATCCTTGACGAATTGGGGCAGGCATCCGCCCGCGCCGTTTCGGAAGCGGCCTACATGCTCACCAATGGGCAGGGGAAAGCACGCGCCGGGAAGGACGGCAGCGCCCGCACGCCGCAACAATGGCGCTTGTTGTTCCTGTCGTCCGGTGAGGTCGGGCTTTCGGATAAGCTGGCGGAAATCGGGCAACGCCCAAAGGCCGGGCAGGAGGTGCGCCTTGTGGACATTCCCGCCGATGCCGGGCGGGATATGGGAATTTTTGAGGACTTGCACGGTTTCCCGGATGCGGGGGCGTTATCCCTTCATATCAGGGAAGGGGCGGAACGATGCCACGGGCACGCGGGGCGGCTGTTCCTTGAACGGCTGACGGAACACCGGGAAGAGGTACGGGACAGGCTCCGGGAAGTCTTGCCTTTGTTTGTTTCCCGTATCTGCCCCGCCAATGCTGACGGGCAGGTCAAGCGCGTGGCCTTGCGTTTTGCTGTGTGCGCGGCGGCGGGTAGCCTTGCGGAAGACTGGGGGATTGTCCCTTGGAAACCGGGAACGGCCTTTGACGCCGCCGAGCAGTGTTTTGCCGTGTGGTTGCGAAACCGTGGCGGGGCCGGGGCGTCTGAGGATGCGGCGGTAGAGTCCGCCACGCGCCTTTTCATAGAACAGTACGGCGTAAGCCGTTTTCAGGATATGGACAATCCCACAACAACCTGCATCAACCGTGTTGGATTCCGACGAAGCATAGAGGACGGGAGAACGGAATACCTCGTTTTGCCGGAAGCGTTCAAGGTGGAAGTGATAGCGGGGCACAACCCCACAAGGGCCGTCCGCGTTCTGTCTACGGCGGGATGGCTGGTACGGGATTCAGAACGGGACGCTACAGTGAAGAGGAACCTCCCCGGACTTGGGCGCGTGCGCTGTTACGCTATCCGTTTGCCTGTGGAGGTTGACGACGATGCTTGAGCATTTCGCGGAGAAGCTACGGAAGGCAGAGGAAGAGACGCCGCCGCGTCCGATATGCCCGTCTGTCCCGGAAAGGAAGCCTCCCCTTGTGGTGGATATGGTGTACGCGCTAGACAAGCCCGACGCGGAAGCGCCAATCACAATTGACGCCGCCGCATCCTGTCCGGGGTATCCGGCCCGGTGTGTGGGGTGCGCTGAATATCGCGGAACCACACGGCGATTTTGTAGGCGTTTTCACTGGTGGGAACCGTGGCCCGTCCCGGAAACGGGGGAATTGCCCACGGTGGTGATTGTGGGTGGAGAAATCCGGCATGTGTACGGGGATGGAACGGAACGTGTTGTAAGAAAAAGAAAGGCTTCCGGTGGATAGGAAGCCTTTCCCGCGCTGGCGCTCTTGGCGCTCCGGCTCTGTGCCGTTGATTCGGTGTTAGACCCCTTGTCAATGAATCTCCGGCATTGCAAGGGCTTTCAGCCGTGCATTGCCCCGGCAGGCCCACGGTTTCGCGCCCGAACCAACAAGGCGCGAAAAAAATAATACAGTGCGCCCGGAAGGTCAAAGGGGCTACGGATGGCCTTTTGCCGTGCCCGCCGCGTGAAAGGCGGGGTAACACTCATTTTGCCGTATACCGCATGGCGCGGAGATGCGGTTTTTTGTTGTACAATGGTAAACGGTTGTATGATATGGCTGGTTTTCGTGCCGTACCCGTAAAAATGGTGGAAAATAAGCAAAAATAAACGCCAACGTGCGCATTATAGGCGGAATGTGAGAAAATTTTGAGCAGAAATTAGGAAATAAGACCAGTTGACAGCACGCGGCAGACATGCCAGCCTTATAGATCCCCCGCAAGTGTACCCCGATTGGGAAGGGGCGCGGGCGTGTTTATGTCTGCGGTATGTAGGTTCAATTCCTGCCCTTGCGGGGTTTTTGTTGTGCCTTTGACATGATGTCGGGCAACCTCAAATACATGACGATTCAGGGTAGACGCACCGACGCATCCAAGCCGCCGCACCTGCCCCGTATGGAGACCGCAGGCCGGGCGTGGACGCCCGGAAAGGCCAGCCGCCAAGGGAAAGGCCGTCCGGTGCGGCGCGCGTCTCCCATGCCTCCCACGGGCCGCATCCGGCCCATGCCCTTCCATCCGTCCCGTCTGATGTCCCCATGAAGTCGGGCGCGCCCGACATGCCCGACATGCGCCCGACATAGGGAAAGCCATGTCGGGCAGGAAAAAGCGTTGATATGCCTCGCTGTTGTTGGCGGCCTGCCCGACATGCCCGACTTGCCCGACATGATGTCGGGCAACTGCAAACGCATGACGTTTCAGGATGGACGCCCCGACGCATCCAAGCCGCCGCACCTGCCCCGTATGAAGGCCGCAGTCCGGGCGTGGACGCCCGGAAAAGGGGGATGAAAAAGTCTGATTTTTGTATCCGTGCGGGGAATGGTGCGGGGAAAAGAAAACCCCCTCACAGACTGTCATCTGCAAGGGGTTGATTTCACTGGTGCGCCCGGCGCGATTCGAACGCACGGCCTTTAGCTCCGGAGGCTAACGCTCTATCCGACTGAGCTACGGGCGCGGAGTTTCCCCGTAAGGGGGCACCACAGACTTGGGAAGCTAGCTCTTGTGCCGCGTCCTGTCAAGCTGTATGCTCCGGTACCGGGAGCGTGCCGCGGCTTATTCCGTGTCGGAGCCGTGCCTTCGTGTCCGTCCCTTTGTTATGCTCCCCCTTCTTTTTCTTTATCTTTAAGGAGTATCCCATGAGCGTTTCCGTTACTTGGTACGGTCATTCCAATTTTAAGGTTTCTTGCGGCGATGTGACTGTTTTCATCGATCCTTTCTTCACGCACAACCCTTCCTGCCCCGTGACGTGGAATGAGGCCGGGAAGCCGGATTTGGTGCTCGTCACCCATGACCACGGCGATCATACGGGTGATGCCGTGGCGATCTGCAAAAGCAGCGGCGCGACCTGCGGCTGTATCGTCGGTACGGCCGAACGCCTGATCGACGCCGGGATGCCGCAAGCCAGCATCCCCGCCGGGATCGGCTTCAACATCGGCGGCACCATCGAAGTGAAGGGCGTCCGCGTCACCATGACGCAGGCTTTCCATAGTTCGGAGTCAGGGGCCCCCGCAGGGTATGTCGTGACCATGCCGGACGGCTTTACCTTTTACCATGCGGGCGATACCGGCATCTTTTCCTCGATGGAGCTGATAGGTTCGCTGTATCCGCTGGATCTTGCGCTGCTGCCCGTGGGCGGCTTCTTCACGATGGACGGGCTGCAGGCCGCCCATGCCGCGCGCCTGCTCAAGCCCAAGGCCGTGATCCCCATGCATTGGGGCACATTCCCGGTTCTTGCACAAGACCCCTCGGCTTTTGCGTCACACCTTGCGTCCGTGGCCCCCGACGTCCGCCTTGTCTCCATGAAGCCCGGCGACAGCACCGCGTTCTGAGCACGGAGGTGCCCCATGACGATCATCGAACACGGCGAACTGGTTCGCCGCGCCTTGGAATATGTGCAGGAAGAACGCTGCCGCCGCCCGGATGCGCCGCTTTCCTCCCTGCTTGACGAAGCGGGCATGCGCTTCAACCTGACGCCGCTGGACGCGGCCCAGCTTGCCCGCCTTTTTTCCGAAAAAGGACAGGAGCCTTCCGACCCGTGCAAACGCTAACTTCGCATCCCTACAGGACGTTGCCCGATGCCTTCACTTCTTCAGAGACAGATATTTAAAGAAATCGCCAACCTGTTCGTCCTCGCCGTGGGGGTGCTGCTGACGCTTATCCTCATCAGCCGGGCGGTGCAGATGCGGGAACTGTTTCTGGGGCTGGATCTCGGCATCTTGGATACTGTCCTGCTGTTCGGCTACATGACCCCGCTGTTCCTCATGCTGGTGATCCCCATCGCCTGTATGCTCAGCGTCTTCCTGACCTTCCTGCGCATGAGCACGGATCGCGAGCTGGTCGCCCTGCGCGCGGGGGGCATCAACATTTATCAGATGCTTCCCGCGCCGTTTCTGTTCAGCGTGATCTGCATGCTGCTGACGCTCTGGGTTTCCCTGCATTGGCTGGCGTGGGGCATGGGGCATTTCCGGGAAACGATCCTTGAAATCGCCAATACCCGCGCCCGCGTCGTGGTGCAGCCCGGCGTCTTCAATACGGACTTCCCCAATCTGGTGCTTTTCGCCCGGCAGGTGAACCCCGGTGACGGGGATATGGCGCAGGTTCTGGTGGACGACCGTTCGCACCCCGAACGCCACATGACCATCCTCGCCCCGGAAGGGCGTTTCGATACCGATACCGAACGCGGCGAGCTGGTGTTCCTGCTCAAGGAGGGCAAGATCTACACCACGGACAAGAAGGGCTCCTCGGTGCTGGCCTTTGACGAATATAAGGTGCGGCTGCCGCTGGACTCCCTTTTCAAGAGCCTTGATCTTGGGGATGTGCGGCCCCGCGAGATGTCATGGAGCAAGCTCTCCAGCATCACACGGGAGGAGGCCCTCAAAGTGGATGTGAATTACGCCAACAAGCTGGAGGTGGAGCGCCATAAGCGCTGGGCCTATCCGGTGGCGTGCATCGCCCTGACCCTCTTCGTGCTGCCGCTGGCTTCGGCCTTTGAGGGGCTGCACAGGCAGACGGGGCTTATGCTGGCCCTCGCCATGTTCTTCGTTTATTACAGCCTGATGTCGCTCGGCTTCAGTACGGGCGAGTCCGGGGCGATCCCCCCCTCCATAGGGTTGTGGGTTCCGAACATCCTGTTCCTTTGCCTCGGCATCTACGGGCTTTGGCTGACGGCGCATGAGCGAACGCCGCACTTGGCGACTTTCTTCCGCAACCTGCGGGTACGGAGGGCGTCATGAGTTTGCTTTTCCGGTATCTGACCAAGAACAACGCGATGATCCTGCTGCCGACCCTTGCCGTCGGCATCGGCCTGTACGTGCTTACAGACCTGTTCGAGCGGCTCGACAACTTCATTGAGGCCGGGCTGTCCGTGGGCATGGTGCTCACCTACTTTATCGTGAAAATGCCGCTTGTGATTTCCCAGATCCTGCCGGTGATTTTCCTGCTGTCCGCGGTCATCCAACTGTGCATCATGGCCCGCAGCCGCGAATTGACGGCATTGCAGGCCGGGGGCATCTCGCTCGGCGTGGTGGCGAACTCCATGATCCTCTGCGGCATCTTCTGGGGTTCCGTCCAGCTTGGCTTTTCCGAATATCTGGGCGTTGCCGGGGAGCGCGAGTCCGCCCGCATCTGGCAGGAGGAAGTCCGCAAGAAGAACCTCGCGGCAACGGTGCTCAAGGACGTCTGGTTTACGGACGGGGACTGGATCGTCTCGCTCGGAACGCTTGACCCCAAGGCGCACGGCACGGGCTTCGCCGGGTATGAACTGTCCGAGGACGGCCTGAGCATCAAGCGCATCGTGCAGGCATCCACATTCACGGCAGCGCCCAACCACTGGGCCTTGCGGGATGTGCGCGTCTACACGCCCGACACCTTCACGCAGGCGCAGGAACCGGACTTCGTCATCCCGCTCAGGCAGGATCCCGAAACCTTCCGGCTCGTCAATACGGGCACGAAGCCGCAGCAACTGCCGCTCTGGCAGCTTGGGGACGCCATCAGCCAACTGAAGTCTTCCGGTTCCAACGTGGAGGCGCTCCGTACGGCGTGGCACGCCAAGCTGGCCTATGCGGCGTCGATTCTGGTCATGGCTTTCGTGGCGACGGCCATCGTCTCGTGGAAGGACAACATTTATATCGCCGTAACCGTGGCGCTGCTGTGCACATTCCTGTATTTCGCGGTGTATACCCTCGGCACGACGCTTGGACAACGCGGCATTCTGCACCCCTTCCTCGCCGCGTGGACCGCGAACATCATTGCGCTGTTCCTTGCGTTCTGGCGGCTTGTCCCCTTGCTGCTGCGAAGGGAATAGCCCGGCGGAACCTTAACTGGAGGGGCGAGGAAACTTTTTTGAAGAAGGGGGAACACCCCCATGTTTTCCTCGCCCCTTCTCTCTCTCTTCCGCCACGTCTTTCCTCGTTCCTTTCAAAGGCTTTTTCCTTTATCGAATCCCGCCCATCCGTTTTTCCTGCGGCGGAAAAGTGCCTCCTTTGGCATTGAGGAGCAAGGTTTTGCCCCTTGCCGGAGGATATGATTGGTATATTCATACAATATGGTGACTATACGCGATTCCCCCCAATCTTTTGCACGTCAAACATCCTGGCTGAGAAACTGTATTTCATTGTTTGAAATGTAAAAATAAGGCTG
>URTO01000060.1 GCA_900550745.1 uncultured Desulfovibrio sp.
AGATTCCCCACCTGCTCAACCTGCAGGTGGACTCCTACCGGAAGTTCATGCAGGAGGGACGCACGGAACGTCTTCCTGATGAAGGTCTGGAAGGGGTCTTCCGTTCTGTCTTCCCAATCGAAGACTTCAACCGTACCGCCAGCCTCGAATTCGTCAGCTACGAAGTCGGTGAGCCCAAGTACGATCAGGCGGAATGCATCTCCAAAGGTCTTACCTACGAATCCCCGGTACGCATCAAGGTTCGCCTCGTCGTCTATGACGTCGATGACGAGACCGAGGCGCGTACTGTCCGCGATATCAAGGAACAGGACATCTATTTCGGCACCCTGCCCCTGATGACCGAAAAGGGAACCTTCATCATCAACGGGACCGAGCGCGTCATCGTCAACCAGTTGCAGCGTTCCCCCGGCATCATCTTCGAGCACGACGGCGGCAAGACGCATACCAGCCGCAAGGTGCTCTACTCCTGCCGCGTCATCCCCATGCGCGGCTCGTGGCTCGACTTCGACTTCGACCACAAGGACATCCTCTACGTGCGTATCGACCGCCGCCGCAAGATGCCCGCCACGATCCTGCTCAAAGCCATGGGCATGAGCAAGACCGAAATCCTGGACTGCTTCTACAAGAAAGAAATCTACGAGCTTGAGGATGACGGCCGCGTCTCGTGGCACTTCAATCCTGAGCTGCACCGCAAGGAACCCGCCTTTGCCGACATCGTCGACAAGGAGGGCAACGTGCTGGTGAAGGCCGGCAAGCCCATCACCAAGCGCGCGTGGCGCCAGATGGAAGCCGCCGGCATCGAAAAGATCGAAGTGGCCCCCGAAACGCCGCTCGGCCTGTTCCTTGCCGAAGATCTGGTCGACAACGCCACCGGTGAAATCCTCGCCGAAGCCGCTGACGAAATCACCGCCGGCCTCCTTGATGCGTGCCGTGAAGCCGGGCTCACGACCATTTCCGCGCTGCATACCCGCGGCACCGACACCTCTTCCTCCATTCGCGACACCCTGGTGCAGGACAAGACGCCCACCATGGAAAAGGCGCAGGAAGAGATCTACCGCCGCCTGCGTCCGAGCTCCCCGCCGACCCCGGAAATCGCCGCGTCGTTCTTCGACAACCTGTTCCGCAACGGCGACTACTACGACCTGTCGCCCGTGGGCCGCTACAAGCTCAACCAGCGCCTCAACAAGACCGATCACGCCGACCTGCGCACCCTTGCCGACGACGACATCCTTGACGCCATCAAGGTGCTTGTCCAGTTGAAGGACAGCCACGGCCCCGCCGACGACATCGACCATCTCGGCAACCGCCGCGTGCGTCTCGTGGGCGAGCTGGTGGAAAACCAGTACCGCATCGGCCTCGTGCGCATGGAACGCGCCATCAAGGAACGGATGAGCATTCAGGAAGTGGCGACGCTCATGCCCCACGACCTGATCAATCCGAAGCCCGTGGCCGCCGTGCTCAAGGAATTCTTCGGCACCTCGCAGCTGTCGCAGTTCATGGACCAGACCAACTCCCTCTCGGAAGTCACGCACAAGCGCCGCCTTTCCGCTCTGGGCCCCGGCGGTCTGACCCGCGAACGCGCCGGGTTTGAAGTCCGAGACGTCCATGTGTCGCACTATGGCCGCATCTGCCCCATCGAAACGCCCGAAGGCCCGAACATCGGCCTGATCGTCTCCCTGACGACCTACGCCAAGGTGAACGACTACGGCTTCATCGAGACGCCGTACCGCGTCATCCGCGACGGCTACATGACCGACGAGTTCGTGCACCTCGACGCTTCCCGCGAAACGGGCCATGTCATTGCGCAGGCCAACGCCGCCGTCGATGCCGACCGCCGTCTTGTGGACGACTACGTCACCGCCCGCGTGGGCGACGACGTGCTCATGGCCGCCCGTGAGGAAATCACCCTCATGGACATTTCGCCGAGCCAGATGGTGTCCATCTCCGCCGCGCTGATCCCGTTCCTCGAACACGACGACGCCAACCGCGCGCTCATGGGCTCGAACATGCAGCGCCAGGCCGTGCCCCTGCTCCGTTCCGAACGCCCCCTCGTGGGTACCGGCATGGAAGTGGACGTGGCCCGCGACTCCGGCGCGTGCATCCTCGCGGAAGGCTCCGGTGTGGTTCACTATGCCGACGCCAACCGCATCATCGTGGCCTATGACGATCCCGCGCTGTACCCCAATATGGGCGGCGTGCGCGCCTACGATCTGCTGAAGTTCCACAAGTCGAACCAGAACTCCTGCTTCGGGCAGGTGCCCTCCTGCGTGCCCGGCCAGATCGTGAAGAAGGGCGACGTGCTCGCCGACGGCCCCGCCATCCATGACGGCGGGCTCGCCCTCGGCAAGAACATGCTCATCGCCTTCATGCCGTGGTGCGGCTACAACTACGAAGACTCCGTCCTCATCTCCGAACGTGTGGTGAAGGAAGACATCTACACTTCCGTCCACATCGAAGAGTTTGAAGTCGTAGCCCGTGACACCAAGCTGGGGCCGGAAGAAATCACCCGCGACATTCCCAACGTGGGCGAAGAAATGCTGCGCAACCTCGACGAGAGCGGCATCATCCGCATCGGCGCGCCCGTAAAGCCCGAGGACATCCTCGTCGGCAAGATCACCCCCAAGGGCGAAACGCAGCTCACCCCGGAAGAAAAGCTCCTGCGCGCCATCTTCGGCGACAAGGCCCGCGACGTGAAGAACACGTCCCTCAAGGTTCCGCCGGGAGTTGAAGGCACGGTCATTGATGTGAAGGTGTTCAACCGCCGCTCCGGCGAAAAGGACGAACGCACCAAGAACATTGAGGACTATGAAATCAGCCGCCTCGACGCCAAGGAACAGGATCACATCCGCGCCATCACGCGCCGGATGCGTGAGCGCCTGCTCCCCATCGTCGGCGGCAAGCAGATCGCCACAAGCCTCCTCGGTGACAAGAAGGGCGAAGTGCTGGCCGAAGCCGGCGCCGCCATGACCGAAGAGCTGCTCATGGCCCTGCCGATCAAGAAGCTGGCCGATCTGTTCCAGAGCAAGGAAGTCAACGAAAACGTCGGCGAACTGCTGGCGCAGTACGATCACCAGATCGAATACATCAAGTCGATCTACGACTCCAAGCGCGAAAAGGTCACGGAAGGGGACGACCTGCCCCCCGGCGTGATCAAGATGGTCAAGGTTCACATCGCCATCAAGCGCAAGCTGTCCGTGGGCGACAAGATGGCCGGCCGCCACGGGAACAAGGGTGTCGTCTCCCGCATCCTGCCGGAAGAGGACATGCCCTTCTTCGCCGACGGCCGCCCCGTGGACATCGTGCTGAACCCCCTCGGCGTGCCTTCCCGTATGAACATCGGCCAGATCATGGAAGTGCATCTCGGCTGGGCCGCCCGCGAACTGGGCCGCCAGCTCGCGGAAATGGTCGATAAGGGCACCGCCCTCCAGTCCGTGCGCGACGAGGTGAAGGACATCTTCGCTTCGCCGGAAATCTCCGCCGAAGTGGATGCGATGGACGACGAGGAATTCCGCAAGTCCGTCCTGAAGCTGCGCAACGGCATCATCACGTACACCCCGGTGTTCGACGGCGCCGAAGAATCGGAAATCTGGAACTGGCTGTCCCGCGCCGGCCTCGACGACGACGGCAAGTCCGTCCTCTATGACGGGCGCACGGGTGAGAAGCTGGAGAACCGCGTGACCACCGGCGTCATGTACTACCTCAAGCTGCACCACCTCGTTGACGAAAAGATCCACGCCCGCTCCACCGGCCCCTACTCCCTCGTCACCCAGCAGCCGCTGGGCGGCAAGGCGCAGTTCGGCGGCCAGCGCCTTGGGGAAATGGAAGTGTGGGCCCTCGAAGCCTACGGCGCTTCCTACCTGTTGCAGGAATTCCTCACCGTCAAGTCGGACGACGTGACGGGGCGCGTGAAGATGTACGAGAAGATCGTCAAGGGCGACAACTTCCTTGAAGCCGGGCTCCCTGAGTCCTTCAACGTCTTGGTCAAGGAACTCATGTCCCTCGGCCTCAACGTCACCCTCCATCAGGAGGAAGGCAAGAAGAGGCCCAAGCGCGTCGGCTTCGCCGAAGAGGAACACCAGCAGTACCTGCAACAACAGCAGGACATGGCTGACGAATAGATACCATCGCGGGGAAGGGAGAGCCCTTTCATGAAGAAAGCCTTTCCTTTCCCCGCACCCCTCCCCTTTCTCTCCTGAATTTTTTGTGCCGGGCCAGCCCCCGGAACGGAAGAAGGAAGGAAGCGGAGGCCCTCCCAGTTAAGAGACCCTTCATTACGTCCAACCCTCAAGACAGCGGTTTTGAGGGGATGGGGGTAGGGTTCGGAAACGGGGGTTCGTTACGGATCGCCATTTCTCCGAAGCCTGGCCCGCAAAAGGGAGTACATATATATGAGTCTTGACGATCTCTTCTCGGTTCGCAGCTCGGCTGCCGCCAATGCGAGCCAAATCCGCAATCTGAAAGCCATTCAGATTTCCATCGCCTCGCCGGAGAATATCCGCGAATGGTCCTACGGCGAAGTCAAGAAGCCGGAGACCATCAACTACCGCACGTTCAAGCCCGAACGCGACGGCCTGTTCTGCGCGAAGATCTTCGGCCCCGTGAAGGACTACGAATGCAACTGCGGCAAGTACAAACGCATGAAGCACCGCGGCATCGTCTGCGAAAAGTGCGGCGTTGAAGTCATTGCCTCCAAGGTGCGCCGCGAACGCATGGGCCATATCGAACTGGCCGCGCCCGTCGCCCATATCTGGTTCCTCAAGACCCTGCCTTCCAAGATCGGCACCCTGCTCGACATGACCATGGCCGATCTGGAAAAGGTGCTCTATTTCGACTCGTACATCGTGCTCGATCCCGGCAGCACCAACCTCCAGAAGATGCAGGTCATCTCCGAGGATCAGTACCTCCAGATCATCGACCATTTCGGTGAGGACGCCCTCACCGTGGGCATGGGCGCGGAATCCATCCGCGGCCTGCTCGAAGAGCTGAACCTTGAGGAAATCAAGGTGATGCTGCGCGAAGAGTCGCAGACCACCAAGTCCCAGACCAAAAAGAAGAAGCTCACCAAGCGCCTCAAGGTCGTGGAAGCGTTCCTCGAATCCGGCAACCGCCCCGAATGGATGATCCTCGAAGTCATCCCGGTCATCCCGCCGGAACTGCGCCCCCTCGTCCCGCTCGACGGCGGCCGTTTCGCCACCTCCGACCTGAACGACCTCTACCGCCGCGTGATCAACCGCAACAACCGCCTGAAGCGCCTGATGGAGCTCGGGGCCCCCGACATCATCATCCGCAACGAAAAGCGTATGCTGCAGGAAGCCGTGGACGCCCTGTTCGACAACGGCCGCCGCGGGCGCGCCATCGCCGGCACCAACGGACGCCCCCTGAAGTCCTTGTCCGACATGATCAAGGGCAAGCAGGGCCGCTTCCGTCAGAACCTGCTCGGCAAGCGCGTCGACTACTCCGGCCGTTCCGTCATCGTCGTGGGCCCGTACCTGAAGCTCCATCAGTGCGGCCTGCCCAAGAAGATGGCGCTTGAGCTCTTCAAGCCCTTCATCTATTCCGAACTTGAGAAAAGAGGCCACGCCTCCACCATCAAGAGCGCGAAAAAGATGGTGGAGCGCGAAGAGCTGGTCGTGTGGGATATCCTGGCCGACGTGGTCAAGGAATACCCGGTTCTTCTGAACCGCGCCCCTACGCTGCACCGCCTCGGCATCCAGGCCTTCGAGCCGCTGCTCGTCGAAGGCAAGGCCATCCAGCTTCACCCGCTCGTCTGCTCCGCCTACAACGCGGACTTCGACGGCGACCAGATGGCCGTGCACATCCCGCTGTCGGTGGAAGCGCAGATCGAATGCCGCGTGCTCATGATGAGCACCAACAACATCCTGTCGCCCGCCAACGGGACGCCCGTCATCGTGCCTTCCCAGGACATGGTTCTCGGCCTGTATTACATGACCGTGGAACGTTCCTTTGAAAAGGGCGAAGGCATGATCTTCTGCGCCCCGTGGGAAGTGGAAGCCGCCCTCGACGCCAATCAGGTCAGCATGCACGCCCGCATCAAGGTGCGCATGGAAGACGGCAAGCTCACCGACACCACGCCCGGCCGCATCCTCGTGTGGCGCGGCCTGCCCGCCGGCATCAAGTTTGAAAACGTCAACCTCGTGTTGACCAAGAAGAACATCGCCAAGCTGGTGGACAGCGCCTACCGCGACGCCGGGGTCAAGGCGTGCGTCATCCTCTGCGACCGCATCAAGGCCATCGGGTACGAATACGCGACCCGTTCCGGCATCAGCATCGGCGTGAAGGACATGCTGATCCCCGACTCCAAGAAGCGCATCATTGATGCCGCTTCCGCCGAAGTGGACAACATCGAAAGCCAGTACCGCGACGGAATCATCACCCGTACGGAAAAATACAACAAGGTCGTTGACGTTTGGACCAAGGCCACGCAGGACGTGTCCGCGGAAATGAACAAGGAAATCTCCACGGATATCCTGACCGACCCGAAGACCGGCAAGCAGGAGGCCAACCTCAGCTTCAACCCGATCTTCATGATGTCCAATTCGGGCGCCCGAGGCAACGCCGACCAGATGCGCCAGCTCGCCGGCATGCGCGGCCTTATGGCCAAGCCCTCCGGCGAAATCATCGAAACCCCGATCACCGCGAGCTTCCGTGAAGGCCTGACGGTGCTCCAGTACTTCACCTCCACGCACGGCGCCCGTAAGGGCCTCGCGGACACCGCCCTCAAAACGGCGAACTCCGGTTACCTGACCCGCCGCCTCGTGGACGTGGTGCAGGACGTCATCGTCTCCGAGCACGACTGCGGCACCGTCGACGGCATCGAAATCCGCGCCATCAAGGACGGCGGCGAAGTCAAGCAGAAGCTGTCCGAGCGCGCGCTCGGCCGTGTGCTGCTCTACCCGGTGTATGATCCCGCCACGGGCGACCTGCTCTATCCCGAAAACACCCTGATCGACGAACCCGTCGCCAAGGTGCTGGATCAGAAGGGCATCAACTCCGTGATGATCCGTTCCGCGCTGACCTGCCAGTCCGAACGCGGCATCTGCTCGCTGTGCTACGGGCGCGACCTTGCCCGCCGCCACCTCGTCAACATCGGCGAGACGGTCGGCATCATCGCGGCGCAGTCCATCGGCGAGCCCGGCACGCAGCTCACCATGCGTACCTTCCACATCGGCGGTACGGCGTCCAAGGAAATCGAACGCTCGAATTTCGAGGCGCAGCATGACGGCCGCGTGGTGCTCACCCGCGTGAAGGAAATCAAGAACCGTGAAGGCATCGCCCAGGTGCTCGGCAAGAGCGGGCAGATCGCCATCATCGACGAGCAGGGCCGCGAAGTGGAACGCTACACGCTTCCCAACGGCGCGCGCCTGCACGTCACGGACGGGCAGTCCGTCAGCAACGGCCAGATCCTTGCCGAATGGGACCCGTTCAACGAACCCTTCGTCTCGGAAGTCGACGGCTTCATCAAGTTCACCGACCTTGTGGACGGCAAGACCTATCAGGAAAAGCTGGACGAAGCCACGCACCAGGCTTCCATGACCATCATCGAATACCGTACGACGAGCTTCCGCCCGTCCATTTCGGTCTGCGATGAAAACGGCGATCCCAAGCTGCGCGGCGCGGGCCAGCTCCCCGCGGTCTACAGCCTCCCCGTCGGCGCGATCATCATGGTCAAGGACGGCGAGCAGGTGCTCGCGGGCGACATCATCGCCCGTAAGCCCCGCGAAACCTCCAAGACCCGCGACATCGTGGGTGGTCTTCCGCGAGTCGCCGAGCTGTTTGAAGTCCGCAAGCCCAAGGATATGGCCGTGGTTTCCGAAATCGCGGGCACCGTCTCCTTCGCGGGCGAAGCCAAGGGCAAGCGCAAGCTCATCGTCACGCCGGAAGTGGGCGAATCCAAGGAATACCTGGTGCCCAAGGGCAAGCACATCACCGTGTCCGACGGCGACTTCGTCGAATGCGGCGACCTGCTGACCGAAGGCAACCCCGAACTGCACGACATCCTGCGCACCAAGGGTGAAAAGTACCTCGCCGCCTATCTGGTGGACGAAATCCAGGAAGTGTACCGCTTCCAGGGCGTGGGCATCGACGACAAGCACATCGAAGTCATCGTACGCCAGATGCTCCGCAAGGTGACCGTCACTGAGCCGGGCGGAACGAGCTTCCTCGTGGGCGAGCAGGTCGACAAGGCCGAGTTCAAGGCCGAAAACCAGAAGGCCATGGCCGAGGGACGTTCCCCCGCCACCGCCGAACCGCTGGTTCTCGGCATCACGCAGGCGTCTTTGACCACCTCGTCCTTCATCTCGGCGGCCTCCTTCCAGGAAACCACCAAGGTGCTCACCGAGGCGGCCCTCAAGGGCAAGATGGACTACCTGCGCGGCCTCAAGGAAAACGTCATCGTCGGCCGCCTCATCCCCGCCGGGACGGGCTACCGCGAATACGTGGATCAGGACATCACTGTCCCGGATCAGAAGGAACGCCCCGACCGCTTCCTTGACGAGCTCAGCGGCAACCCGATCATTGCCGATCTGGACTAGCAAAAACAATTTGGCCCCTCAGTGGGGAGCAATCCCTTTGAGGGGCCAAACGGATCAAACACAAATCCCGCAACCGGTACATCCGGCTGCGGGATTTATGTTTATCCTGACTGGAACGGGGCTCTTATTTTCCCACTTAGGTCGTGT